>DASYUS010000085.1:0-2786 GCA_036000945.1 Allostellaceae bacterium | reverse complement strand
GCGTGGTCGACGGCGCGGATGCCGGTCGAGAGGAACAGCCATTCAGGCGTGTGCACGCTGGCGCGCGGGTCGAGCACGACGGTCTTCGGCATCATCAAGGGGTGGCCGTAGCTCTCCTTGACTTGGCGGACGGTGTCGGTGCAGCCGGCGGAGGCGGTGTATTCGCCGGCCGACAGCGTCGTCGGGATCGCCACGGTGCGGACCGCCGGCGGCTTTGCCTCCGGCCGCACGATCGTGCCGTCGGCGCCGACCTGGGCGCGGTAATTATCGAGCTCGGCCGGGTCGGCGACGCCGTTGGCGAGGCAGAAGGCGACCATCTTCGCCGCATCGGTGACCGAGCCGCCGCCCAATGTCGCCAGCATGTCGGCGCCGGCGGCGCGGGCCGCGTTCGCCGCTGCGACAACGTCGATCCGCGGCGTGTGCGAGCCGATCCTGGCGCACACCCCGGCGAGCCGGTTGCCCAGCGCGCGGCGCACCTCCTCGACCATGCCGGTCTCGCGCTCGATCGTGCCGCTCGCCAGGAGGAACACCGAATTGGCGCCGGCCGCCTCGACCTGTTCCTTCAGCGCCTCGGCAAACGGGCGGCCATAGATGACGCTCTCCATCGGCGGAAAACGATAGGTGCCGGTCAGCATGTGCGCCTCCTCTAGCGGAACGCCGGCTTCGCCCCTCACCCCGACCCTCTCCCCGCACGCGGGGAGAGGGAGAGCTGGGGCGAGGGCGGTGCAACAAGGTTCCCTCTCCCCGCCAGCGGGGAGAGGGACAGGGTGAGGGGCGGCCTCGCCCGTTGCCTACTGCTGTATTCCTGTATGATCAAAACAGGTTTTCGAAGCGCTCGTCCACCGGGACACGGTAGCCGTCAGCGAGGCGATTGGTCTGGTTGGCCATGCCGACGACGGCGATCAATTCGCCCAGCATCTCCTTCGACATGCCGAGCCGCTTGGCGGCGGCGCCGTGCGAAGCGGTGCAATAGGCGCAGCCGTTGCTGACGCTGACCGCGAGGTAGATCATCTCCTTGGTCAAGGGGTCGAGCGCGCCCGGCGCCATCACCTCCTTGAGGCCCTGCCAGATGCGCCGCAGGGTCGGCGGATGGTTGGCCAATGCCTGCCAGAAATTGTTGATCCAGTCGGTGTTGCGGGTCGCCTTGATGTCGTCGAAGACGGCGCGGACTTCGGCGCTCGCCGCATTCTCCTCGATCAGCGGGACGATCGGCATGGCTACCTCCCGATATTCAGACGCCGGAGCTCGCCGCCGAGCCGGCCGGTCAGAAACAGCCCGAGCATGCGAAAATCGCTCAGCAGCGACATTGCCGGATGCCCGAAGGTCGCCGGCCGGTTCCGCTCAAAGACGAGATGACCGAACCACGCCGGCGCGTAGCCGGCGACCGGGGCCGCGACCAGAAACCGCCAGTCGAGCCCGGCTGCAGCAAGGACGAGCAACCCGAGCGCGGCGAGCGTGCCGACATAGTGCAGGGCGCGGGTGCGCGGGTTTTTGTGGGCGGCGAGATAGCGCGGCCAGAATTCGGAGTAATTCATCGGCATGATGCGGGCGTTGCGGCCACCGGCCGCTTGTAATGTGCGGGGCGGCGTCGTAAGTCAGCAGCCAACCTCATCCACACCCGGCTCCCTTGGGAGAGTTCACGAGATGGGCTTCAACGTAGCGGTCGTCGGCGCGACCGGCAATGTTGGACGCGAGATGCTGACCGTGCTGGCCGAGCGCAACTTTCCGGCCGACGAGGTCGTCGCGCTCGCCTCGTCGCGCTCGGTCGGCCGCGAAGTGTCGTTCGGCGAGGACGACATCCTCAAGGTCGAGGCCCTCGACACTTTCGACTTCCGCGGCACCGATATCGTGCTGTCGTCGCCGGGCGCCAGGGTCTCCGGCGAATTCGCGCCGCGCGCGGCCAAGGCGGGGGCGGTCGTCATCGACAATACCTCGCGCTGGCGGATGGAGCCCGACGTGCCGCTGGTCGTGCCCGAGGTCAATCCCGAGGCGATCGCGCTCTACCAGAAGCGCGGCATCATCGCCAACCCGAACTGCTCGACGATCCAGATGGTGGTCGCGCTGAAGCCGCTGCACGATCTCGCGACAATCAAGCGGGTCGTCGTTTCGACCTATCAGTCGGTGTCGGGCGGCGGCCGCGCCGCGATGGACGAATTGTTCAGCCAGACCCGCTCGATCTACGTCAACGATCCGGTGAAGCCCGAGCACCTGACCAAGCAGATCGCCTTCAACGTCATCCCGCATATCGACGTGTTCATGGACGATGGGTCGACCAAGGAAGAGTGGAAGATGTCGGTCGAGACCCGGAAGATCCTCGATCCCGACATCGCCGTCACCGCAACCTGCGTGCGCGTCCCGGTGTTCATCGGCCATGCCGAGGCGGTCAACGTCGAGTTCGAGCGGCCGATCACCGAAGCCCGCGCACGGGCAGCCTTGCGCGACGCATCTGGGATCATCGTTCTCGATGACCGGGCCGACGGCGGCTATGTCACCCCGACCGAAGCCGCCGGCGAGGACGCCGTCTATGTCAGCCGCATCCGCCGCGACCCGACCGTGCCCCACGGGCTCAACCTCTGGGTGGTCAGCGACAATCTGCGCAAGGGCGCCGCGCTCAACGCCGTGCAGATCGCCGAGATCCTCGTCGCCGAGCATTTCGGCGGTCGACGCGGCACTCGACGCGGCCGGCTGGAGGTCGTTCGCGCAAAATAGGCGCCGCTTCGGTTATTCCAATTCGGAAGTCCTGCTGATTTCGCGTCCCCTCACATCGTCATCCCGGCGCAGGCCGG
>DASYUS010000084.1:0-2861 GCA_036000945.1 Allostellaceae bacterium | reverse complement strand
ATGGCGAGGGCCGTGCCCCAGGCCCCGGCGCCGATGATGCTGATGCGCTGCGGCGTCGACATCTCAGGCCTTGACGCCGGCGCCGATCGCGCGCGGCGCGCTCGGATCGAGCGGCCAACGCGGGCGCGGCGCGAAATCGAGGCCGTCGATGTAGCCGCGCCGCAAGCGCTCGATGCCGGCCCAGGCGATCATGGTCGCGTTATCCGTGCACAGCCGCGCCGGCGGCACCACCAGGCGCAAGTCCGCGGCGGCGGCGATCGTCTGCAGGCGCGTGCGGATGAAGCCATTGGCGGCGACGCCGCCGGCTACTACGAGCGCCGCCAGATCGGGGCGGCGGGCGCGCGCGAGGACGATGGCGCGCGCGGTGCGGTCGGCGAGACAGTCGGCGATGGCCGCCTGCAAGCCGGCGGCGAGGTCATCGCGGTCCTGTGCGGCGAGCGGGCCGCTCGCGGTCAGTTCGGCGACGCGCTGGCGGAGCGCGGTCTTGAGGCCGGAGAAGGAGAAGTCGGGCTCCGGCCGCCCCAGCATCGGGCGGGGCAATACGAAGCGGGCGGCATCGCCCGACGTGGCGGCGCATTCGATCGCGGGGCCGCCGGGATAGCCGAGGCCGAGCAGCTTGGCGCCCTTGTCGAAGGCTTCGCCGGCGGCATCGTCGACGGTGGTGCCCAGGCGCTTGTAGCGACCGACCTCCTCGACGATCAGCAGCTGGCAATGGCCGCCGGAGATCAGCAGCAGCAGGAAGGGAAAGGCGACGTCGTCGGTGAGGCGGGCGGTGAGCGCGTGGCCTTCGAGGTGGTTGACGGCGATGAACGGCCGCTCCGCCACGGCGGCGATGGCCTTGGCCATGGTGACGCCGACCATGACGCCGCCGATCAGGCCGGGCCCGCCGGTGGCGGCGATGCCGTCGAGCTCGGCGAAGCGCAGGCCGGCGCGCCGCATCGCCTCGGCGATCAGGCCGTCGAGGTGGTCGAGATGGCTGCGGGCGGCGATCTCCGGCACGATGCCGCCATAGGGACGGTGCTGGTCGAGCTGCGACAGCACGACCTCGGCTAACACCTGCCGCCTGTCGTCCACCACTGCCGCTGCCGTTTCATCGCAGCTCGTTTCGATCCCCAGAACGATCATTGCCACAATCTACGGCGGATTCGGTCAAGACGCCAATCGGTCGCTGGCGTCGCCAAGTAGCCATCAGGTCGTGTCCGCGGCGACAAAAGTTTCACCACAAAGCCACGAAGGACACGAAGAAGAGTGGGAAGATCGGGGGTCATGGAAGTTTGAAGTGTGAGGTGTCACCCCGGCGAAAGCCGGGGTCCATAGACACCGGCCTCTGGAATATGGACCCCGGCTTGCGCCGGGGTGACACACGAAAGTGCGGAACTGTTGGAACTTTTGACGCGACGGCCCGTCTCTTGCACCGGGAAGCGCGACGGCATAAACGTGGGGCATGAGCGCGAATCACCAGCCTATCCGCATCGGTACGCGCGGGAGTCCGCTGGCGCTGGTGCAGGCGCGGATGGTGCGCGACGGCCTGGCGGCGGCCCATGCCGATCTCGGCGGACCGGACGATATTCAGGTCGTGCCGATCAAGACCACCGGCGACGCCGTGCAGGACCGCAAGCTGATGGAGATCGGCGGCAAGGGCCTGTTCACCAAGGAGATCGAGGAGGCGCTGCTCGACGGCCGCATCGACTGCGCGGTCCATTCGATGAAGGACATGCCGACCTGGCTGCCCGCGGGGCTCGTCATCGGCGCCATGCTGGCGCGCGAGGATGCGCGCGACGCGCTGTTCGCCAAGACGGGTAAGTGCATCGCCGAGCTGCCGCGCGGCACCACCGTCGGCACCGCGTCGCTGCGGCGGCAGGCACAGCTTCTTGCCTTGCGGCCGGACCTCAGGGTCGTCCCCTTGCGCGGGAACGTGGAGACGCGGCTGCGCAAGCTCGCCGCCGGCGAGGCCGATGCGACCTTGCTGGCGGTGGCCGGGCTGAAGCGGCTGGGCCTGCTCGACAAGGCGGCGGCGATCATCGATAGCGGGGAGATTCTTCCGGCGGTTGGGCAAGGCGCCATCGGCGTCGAGATGCGCGCCGACGACGCCCGCCTGCGCGCGCTGCTAGCGCCGCTCGATCACCGCGCCACGACCCTGTGCGTGACGGCGGAGCGCGCCTGCCTGGCCGAGCTCGACGGCTCCTGCCATACGCCGATCGCGGCCTATGCCGAGCTGGCGGCCGCTGGCGGCTTGCGGCTGCGCTCGTTGATCGCGCTGCCGGACGGCACGGCGGTCCATCGCGACGAACGCGACGGGCCGGCCGCCGATCCGGTTGCGCTCGGCCGCGCCGCCGGCCAGCATCTGAAGGCGGCGGCCGCGCCGGCGTTTTTCAAGGTGGCATCAGCATGACATTGCGGGCACTCGTCACCAGACCCGAGGAGGATGCGGCGCCGCTTGCGGCGGCGCTGGCCGAGCGCGGCATCGACGTCACGCTGGAGCCGCTGCTGGCGATCCGGCCGCTGGCGGAGGCGCCGATTGATCTGACGGGCGTGCAGGCGCTGCTGTTCACCAGCGCCAACGGGGTGCGCAGCTTCGCCGAGCTGGCGGGCGGGCGCGGCCTCGCGGGCTGGCGCGAGCTGCCGGCGTTCGCGGTCGGCAACGCCACCGCCGCCGCCGCGCACAGCGCCGGCTTCGCACGGGTCGAAAGCGCGGCGGGCGACGTCGCCGCCTTGGCCAAGCTGGCGGCCGAGCGGCTCGATCCAAAGGCAGGTGCGTTGTTCCACGCCGCCGGCAGCGCGGTGGCCGGCGATCTCGCGGGATTGCTCGAGCAGGCCGGCTTCACGCTGCGGCGGGAGATGCTCTACGAGGCGCGGCCGGC
>DASYUS010000083.1:0-38295 GCA_036000945.1 Allostellaceae bacterium | reverse complement strand
ACGAGGTGCTGCATCTGTGGCAGGGGCTCGGCTATTACGCCCGCGCCCGCAACCTGCATGCCTGCGCCCGTGCCGTCGTCGCGCGCCATGGCGGGCGTTTTCCGGACGATCCGGCGGCGCTGCGCGCGCTGCCCGGGATCGGCGACTACACCGCGGCGGCGATCGCCGCGATTGCCTTCGACCGGCCGGTGGCGGCGGTCGACGGCAACGTCGAGCGCGTGGTGGCGCGGATCTTTGCCGAGCGCGCCCCGCTCCCCGCCGCCAAGCCGCGGCTTCGGGCGCTCGCCGCGTCACTGGTGCCCCAGGCGCGTGCCGGCGATTTCGCCCAGGCGATGATGGATCTCGGCGCAATCCTCTGCACCCCGCGCCGGCCGCGCTGCGTCCTCTGCCCGTGGCGGGAGCATTGCGCAGCCGCCGCGCAGGGCATCGCCGAGAACCTTCCGGCCCAGGCAGAGAGGCCGGAGCGGCCGCTGCGCTACGGCGTCGCATTCTGGCTGCGCCGTACTGACGGGGCGGTGCTGCTGCGGCGGCGGCCCGAGAAGGGGCTGCTCGGCGGCATGATCGAACTGCCGTCGACGCCGTGGCGCGGCGCGCCGTGGAGCGAATCGGAGGCGATCGCGACAGCCCCCGCCGCAACAGCGTGGACCGCGTTGCCGGGCAGCGTGGCGCATGGCTTCACCCATTTCCGCCTCGAACTCGCGCTCTTGGCCGGGACCACCAGCGAGTCGGTCGACGGCATCTGGGCCAGGCCCGGCGAATTCAAGGACTACGCGCTGCCGACGCTGACCAAGAAAGTGGTCAGTCATGCCCTGTCGGCGCTTCCTAAACTGTAGGATGGGTTGAGCATAGCGAAGCCCATCGTGCCGGCCGCCGCTGATGGGCTTCGCGTTTGCTCAGCCCATCCCACGGATGACCGCGGTGGCTCAACCGGCTACCGCCACTCCCTGCACCTCGACCAAGAGCTCGGGCCGCGCCAGGCCGGCGACGGTGATCAGTGCGCTCGCCGGGTAGTTGTCGCCGAAGATCTCGCGGCGCAATTGGGTGAAGCGGTCGCCGAGCCGCGCGTCGGCGATAAAGACCGTCATCGTCACCATGTCGGCGAGCTTCGCGCCGGCCTCTTCGAGGGTGCGGCCGAGCCGGGCGAACACCTCACGGACCTGGCCGTCGAAATCGGCGGCGAGCGAACGGCCCGTGGAATCTTCGCCCGCCACCTGCCCGGCGAGCCAGATCGTGCGCCCGCCTTCGGTCACGACCGCCTGCGAATAGCCGCGCGCCTGCGCCGCCTCGCGCTTCAGGTAGCTTCGCTGCAATGCCTCTGCCATATCTCCCTCCCTTCGGGTCCTCGGTCCGGCTATGCTGCGCGTCATGGCAAACGACGCAACCTCATTCTTCAACGACGCTGAGGCGCGCGCGGCGGACTGGCTCGCGGCGTGGGACGGGCAGGGCATCCACCGCACCGCGACGGCGGGCGACGAGGCCGGAGCCCGATGGCTAGCGGCCGAGGCGCGGGCGCTCGGTGCCGCCGTCACGATCGAGGACGTTGCGCTCGACCGGCTCGATCCGGTTGCCGCCTATCTCGAGATCGGCGGCGAGCGGATCAACGGCGTGCCGGTATTCGATGCGCCGGCAAGCGATGCGCAGGGTGTCGTGGGGCGGCTCGGGCCGGTCGGTGGCGGCGACATCGTCGTCGCCGAGTTGACGGCGCGCGCGGTCTACAGCGGCAAGTTCGAGCGGCTGCGCCGAACCCCCGGCCATCGCGGCTTTGTTGTCGTATGCGCCGGCGACAACCCCGGCCTCGGCCTCATCAACGCCGAGAACTTTCGCCGGCCCTACGGCGCGCCGGCGATCCACGTTTCAAGCGAGGCGCGCGACCGGGTGATGGCGGCGATGGCGAGCGGCATGCCGGCACGCTTGGTCGCCGACAGCCGCCGCACGCCGTCGACCGGCCGCAATGTCGTCGCTGCTTTCCCCGGCGATACCGGCCGCCCGCCGCTCGTCGTGATAACGCCGCGCAGTTCGTGGTGGCAATCGACCTCCGAGCGCGGCGGCGGCATCGTCTGCTGGCTCGAAAGCCTGCGCGCGCTCGTCGCGGCGCCGCCGTCGCGCCCGGTCGTCTTCACCGCCAATTGCGGACATGAGCTGGGGCATCTCGGGCTCGACGACTTCATCGCTCGCCGCCCCGGCTGGGACCGTCCGCTGACTGAGGCCGGCGCGACCTGGATTCTCTACGGTGCCAATATCGGCGCTGCCGGCGGCACCCTCGCCGCTGTCTCGCCGCACGACGATCTGCGCCGGCTCGCCGCCAGCGAGCTGACGCGGGACGCCCAGCCGCACGACCTTGCGCCAAAGGATTTTGTGCCGAGCGGCGAGACCCGCGACATTCAGCGCAGCGGCGGTCACTGCTTGGCGCTGAATGGCAGCAACCCGCTCTTTCACCTGCCGCAGGACCGCTGGCCGCATTCGGTGGACACCGCCGCAATCGCCCGGATCGCGGCGGCCGGCGCGCGGATCGTCCAGGCGCTCAGCCGCTAATCGGAGCCGGGCGCGGGGCTTGGCGAGGCCCCAGGGGTCTCATTCCATAGCGCATGCGGCAGCGGCTGGCCGTTGGTCTCGGGCATGAAGATCGCGACGATCGGCCCCAACAGGAAGAGCAGGCCGATGATCGTCGCCGCCGGGCCGAAACCGCCGAGATTGACGATCAGCGTCCCGGCGACCAGCGGGCCGATCCAGGAGATGAACCGCGGCCCGTTGAAGCAGAAAGCGATCGCGGTGCCGCGCATCCGGGTCGGGAACAATTCCGGCAGCCAGATCGGCGCCCAGGCCCAGATGCCGATCGAGAAGAAGCCGAAGACGGCGACGCACACCAGGAGCACGGTCAGGTTCGGCGCCCAGAGGTAGACCACCGGCGTCAGCACCAGGGATGCCAGGTAGAACAGCATCACCGCCGCCTTGCGGCCGAACCGGTCGGCGAAGAAGCCGAGCGTGACAAACCCGAAGACCCCGGCCCCGGCCGACAACAGACCGGCCCAGGCCGCCAGGGTCGGGGCGGAGTAGCCAGCCGCTTTAGCAAAGCCGCCGACAAAGGTCGGAATGAACGTCGCCACCCCCCAGAACGCGAAGGTCACCGACAGCATCATCAGAAACGCGCCGATCAGCCGCCAGCGGACCGATCGGTCGGTGAACAAGTCGACCATCGTGGCCCGGGTCAGCGCGGCGTCGACACCCTCCAATACGGCACCGCTCTGGCGCTGCGCATGGGCGAAGCGTCGGCGCTCGTTGGCCTCCTCCCAGCGCGGCGATTCCGGAATGGTGCGGCGGATCCACAACACCAAGAGCGCCGGCAGCACGCCGATCAGATAGAGATAGCGCCAGGCGTCGGGGCCCCAATCGCCGATGCCGAGCCAGACCAAGGAGGCGATGACGCTGCCGATCCCGGCGCCCATCTGCAACAGGCCGCCGCCCTTGCCGCGCGCATGATCGGGCCACATTTCGGAAACCAGCGAGGCGCCGGTCGCCCACTCCGAACCGATCCCGACGCCGACGAGGAAACGCAAGATGAGGAACGACTCCCAGTTCCAGGCGAAGGCGCTGAGCCCGGTGGTCAAGGAATAGGCGAGGATCGCCAGCATCATCGTGCGCTTGCGGCCGATGTAGTCGGCGATGATGCCGCCGAGGACGCCGCCGGTCGCCCAGCCGGCCACGGTGCCGGCCAGGATGTACCCGGCATATTGCGGAATGGCGGTGTATTGCGACGGTTCGAGCAGCTGATGCAGGGCAAAGCCGACGGTCAGAAAGATCGCGTAGATCTCGAAACCGTCGAACAGCCAGCCGAGGTTCGAGGCGACCAGCACGCGCCACTGCTCGCGGTTGAGCAGGCGGTACCAGGGTAGACCGATCGTCGCGTCGCTAGGCATGGGTCCCCTCCCGTTATGTTCGTCGTTTGGCCGCTTCGTGCCCGACCGCCAGCGTTACGGCGCTTGCGGCCGTTTTCCGTTGTCCTTGTCGGCGAGGGCGGAAGCGGCAAATCTCTTATACTTAAGACTATATCAGGACGGCCCTGCGTGGGGAAGGGCTGCATCGGCCGGAAGAACCGACGGGCAGCGAGGGTTGTTGTGCGCCGACGATTGCGCCGGTGCGCGGTCCTCGATTAGCCTTGCGCCAGCGCCCGGCCGGCGGCGGCGGGGCGCCTTGCCGGAGGATCACGCCATGGCCGAACCGAACTGGTCGCTGAGCGGCGAGTATATGGAAAGCTGCAATTGCGACTATCTGTGCCCGTGCATCTACACCAACCCACAAGGCCCGGCGACGCACGACAACTGCATCGCCGCGATGGTGTTCCGCATCGACGAGGGCCGCTCCGGTGCGATCCGTCTCGACGGCCTCAGATTCGCGTTGGTCATCCGCTCCGGCCGGGTAATGGCCGACGGCAACTGGATTTTCGGCGTCGTCGTCGACGCCGGGGCCGACGGCCCCCAGCGCCAGGAACTCGCCGCGATCGTCGGCGGCGAGGCCGGCGGCCCGCCGGGGCTGATCCGAACACATCTGGTCGCCGATTTCCGCGGTGTCGAGTACAAGCCGATCGAGTTCACGATCGACGGATTCACCCGCCGCACCGAGATCCCCGGGCTCTTGTCGTTCGAGATCGACGGCGTCCTGTCGCGCAACCGCAGCGGCGAGCCGTATTACCTCGACAACACCGGCCACCCGGCGAGCCGCCGCTTGGCGCTCGCCCGCGCCAAGGTGGCCCGCGTGCATGCCTTCGGCGTCGATCTCGACCTTAGGGGCCAAGGCAATAACGGGCATTTCGCGCCGTTCGCCTGGTCCGCCTGAGCGATGCTCAAGATCGCCGTCATCGGCGGCGGCATCGGCGGCCTCAGCGCCGCCGTGGCATTGCGGCAGGCCGGGTTTGCGGTCGATGTCTACGAGCAGGCCCCGGAGCTGACCGAAATCGGCGGCGGCATCAACATGGGGCCGAATGCGGTGCGGGTGCTGCAGAAGCTCGGCCTCGGCCCGGGGCTCGACCGCGTCGGCATCCGCCCCATCGGCACCCATCAGCGGCGCTGGCAGGATGGGCGCACGCTGCAGAAGGCGGCGCTCAACCCGCGATGCGAACAGCTCTACGGTGCGCCGCACATGACGATCCATCGCGCCGACCTGCTCGCAGTGATCGCCGCCGGCTTCCCGGCCGAGCGCGTCCATCTCGGTCACCGCCTCGTCGGCCTTGCCGACCGAGGCGCGGCGACCGAGGCATGGTTCGACAACGGCCGGCGCATCACGGCCGACGTGCTGGTCGGCGCCGACGGCATCCACTCGGCGGTGCGCGCTGCGCTCTTCGGCGCGGAGGAGCCGCGCTTTGCCGGCTGCGTCGCCTATCGCGGGCTGGTGCCGGTCGAGCGGATCGCCGATCTCGGCCTCGAACTCGGCAACCAGTCGTGGGTCGGGCCGGGTGGCCATTTCGTGCATTATTTCGTGTCGCGCGGGCGACTGCTCAATTTCGTCGGCTGGACCGAGCACGACACCTGGAACCGCGAGGACTGGACCGACCGCGCGACAATCGAGCGCGCGCTCGCCGCGTTCGAGGGCTGGCACCCACAGATCCGCCGGATCATCGCCGCCGCCGACACCTGCTTCATCTGGGCCTTGTTCGACCGCGACCCGCTGCCGCGCTGGTCGCAGGGCCGCACGACGCTGCTCGGCGATTCCTGCCACCCGATGTACCCGTTCATGGGGCAGGGCGCGGCGCAGGCGATCGAGGACGGGGCGGCGCTCGCCGCCGCTCTTGCCGCCGGGTCGGACGATCCGGCCGCCGCGCTGCTGCGTTACGAACGGCTGCGCTTGCCGCGGGTCACCCGGCTGCAGGAAATGTCGCGCGCCAACAAGATTCGCTTCCACATGCCGGACGGCCCGGCGCAACGGGCGCGCGACGCCGAGTGGGCCCGCGTCGGCGACCGCGCGCCCGACGCGCTGCGCTGGCTCTACGCCCACGACCCCGCCGCGCTCGCCCTGGCGGCGGGGATTGCCGAAGCGGCCGGCGGGTAGCTATTCCGCTTTGCGGCAGTAGCAAGCCAGTTTGTTGCCGTCGAGGTCGCGGACGTAGCCGGCATAGGCGTTCGGCCAGAAGCCGCGCGGCCCGACCGCGCCCTCGTCCTTGGCGCCGAGATCGAGCGCTGCCTTGTGGAACGCCGCAACCGCCGCCCGACTTGGCGCCTCGAAGCTGATCGTGCCGCCATTGGCAAACGTCGCGGGCTGACCGTTGGCCGGTTTCAGCACCATGAATTCCTCGGTCGTCGCGCCCCAGCACGATCCGTTGTCGCCGAAGTCCTTGAGGCGCTTGCATCCGAGCGGCGCCAGCACCGCGTCGTAGAATTGGCGCGCCTTCGCCAGATCGTTGGTGCCGACCGCGACATGCGTGAAGATCGCCATGTTGTCCTCCGTTGCAGCGTTGCGCGTACCTCAAAGTGCGTCGCCGGGCCGCCACGTGTCGCCCGATTTGACCAGCGGCGCGACCTCGCGGGCGTATTCGTCGTCGACGGTATATTCATAGCAGCGGATGCGCGCGGCGTCCGGATAGGTCGCCTCGATCGCCGCCAGCGCCTCGCCCAGCGTATCGAAATCGCCGGTGAATTGCAGCCTGCTGTTCCACACCCCACGCGCGGCGCGCGTCAGCATCCTGCGCGTCGGCAGATCGGTTTCCGGCACGCGGTCGAGATAGGCGGTGATCTCGATCGCCACCACGCCGCCGTCGCGCGTCTCGTCGCGGGTCGCTTCGACGCGATAGGTTTCGTAGGCCATCGGCCAACCTTATACCGCCGGCCGCGAGGCTGCGCTAATATGGCAAATCGACCTCGAGCCGAAGCGGGAGAGTTTCTGATGATCAAGCTGGCGGGCATCGGCCACGTCCTCCTCAGGGTCGCCGACGAGGAGGCTTCCAAGCGCTTCTATCGCGACGTGCTCGGCTTCCAAGTCGCCGAGCAGGACCCGGAGCACGGCGGCGTCTTCATGACCTTGGGTGACGGCTTTCACGCGCTCGACATCACCCAGCATCCGGCGGCGCAGGACGCGTCGCGCCCCGAGCGCGGCGGCCTCGGCCTCGTCCACATCGCCTTCAAGGTCGGGAGTTACGCCGCGCTGCGCGAGGCCTACGCGCACCTCCTCGACCAGGGCGTCGAGATCCAGCGCGCGATCGACCACGTCTGCCAGCGCAGCCTGTATTTCGCCGACCCCGACGGCAACGGCCTCGAAATCTATTACGAGATGCCGAACGCCCTCGCGCTCTTCCCCAACGGCCGCGGCGACGAAGACGAGCGCCTGCCGCTCTCCGCTGCTGGTGCCCCGCTCCCGGGGTGGCTCGCCGAAGACTGGCCCGGCCCTGCCGCTTACGCCAAGGTCGACCGTCTGCGCGCAACCGCCGCCGCCTGATCTCCCCCTCGCCCCACCCTCAGGCCGCGGTGACGGCGGCGTGGAGAGCGGCGAGGCGGTGGCGGTAGGTGTGCGCGTCATGGACGAGGGCGTAGGCGGCGTCGGCGATGCGGCGCCGCTCGGCCGGGTCCTGGAACCGGGCGAGCGCCTCTGAAGCATCGGCGAGATCCGGGGCGAGCGCGATGTAGTGCCGGTCGGCTTCGAGGATGTCGTTGTAACGTCCGCGGACCATGATCTGGCAGGTGCCGGTCGCCGCCGCCTCGAAATGCCGCGAAGAGATCGCTTTCGAATAGGCCGGGCAGCGCGGCCGGCCGGCAAAGAAGCGGGCGTGGATTTCGGCAAAGTCGTCGTCGCCGGCATCCAGCGCCTCGTGGTGCAGCGGGGTCAGCGCCAGGAGCGCCTTGAGCCGCTCTTTGATGCCATAGGGCAGATGCCGCGTCGCGCCATGCAGCCAGCCGTCGGCGCGGATCGTCGGCGCGCGCGCGCGGGCGGCGAGGAAGTCGCGGATCGCCAGCGCAGTGCGGTCATCGCGCTCGAGATACCAGCTGCCGGCCTCGGTGCCGATCGTCGCACGGCAGCCGTCGAGGAAGGCCGCCCATAGCGGCCGGTCGAGACGGGCGTTGTTGGCGATGTCGAGGCGCAGGCCCGCTGCGCGGCCGAGTTCGGCGATGCGGTCGTAAACGCGGTTGCGCTCGTCGTCGCCGACATAGACGGGGTAGCGAAAGCTGCGCCCGCCGATGTCGATCGGCCGCGCCGCGTCCGGCGTGAGGCGACGAAACACCTGCTCGTTGGCGGCGTGCGGCAGGGCAAGCACGGCGGCGCCGGTGCCGTTATAAAGCCACTGCCCGGCTTCCAGCGGCATCTGCGTCGCGACCCAATCGGCGCCGACCGTGCGCAGAAAATCGCGTTTGTCGGCAAGCCGCATCCACGGCAGGTTGTATTCGTTGCCGACCAGCATCAGGAAGCGGCCGCGCCGCGCCTTGAGCGCCTCGCCGAGCGGCGCGATGAAGCGCAGCGTGTCGGCCGAGCACGCGTGCAGCGCGACGACCAGCTCGGCATCGGCGATTGCGCGCCGCGCCGCCCGTCGCTCGGCGCGGCCGAACAGGTTGAATGCCGTTACCGCAAAGGCCGGCGAGGCGTTGAAGGCGTCGAGCCAATCCTCGTAATAGGAGGCCCTGACGCCATAGCGCACCGTCAGGACGACGGTGCGGATGACACTGTCGCCCGGCATTCGAGATAGGCAGCGATGATATCGATGGCCTTTTCGGCGGCGTGGCCGTCGCCATAGGCCGCGATGTCGCGGCGCGGCGCGTAGTCCGGTCCCTGCCACAGCCGGTTCCAGCCCGAAGCCACGGTCTCGACCCATTCGGTCTCGCGGCGCAAGGTGACGCACGGCACGCGGTGGAAATATGCCTCCTTCTGCAGCCCGCCCGAATCGGTGTAGACGGCGGCGGAAGATTGCAGGAGCCGGTGCATGTCGACATAGCCGAGCGGCTCGCAGACAAGGATCGGGGCGAGATCGAGATGCCAATGCGCGATCTGCCGCTGCGTGCGCGGGTGCAATGGCAGCACCACCGGATGATCCTGGGCACGCTCGCGCAGATACGCAACGATCGCCGCCAGTATGTCGCGGTCGTCGGTGTTCTCGGCGCGGTGCACGGTCGCAACCGCGTAAGGCCGGTCGGCGAGGCCGAGCCGGTCGAGCACGGCGGAGCGGCGCGCCGCAGCGGCGGCGAACAGCGTCGCGTCGTACATCACGTCGCCGATGTCGTGGACGCCGTCGACGATGCCCTCGCGCCGCAGATTGGCGATCGCGGTCTCGGTCGGACAAAAGAGCAGCGTGCTCAGGTGGTCCGCGAGGACGCGGTTGATCTCTTCCGGCATCGCGCGGTTGAACGAGCGCAGCCCGGCTTCGAGATGGGCGACCGGTACGTGCAGCTTGGCCGCCGCCAGGGCGCCCGCCAGCGTCGAATTGGTGTCGCCAGGGACGAGCACCAGATTGGGGCGCTCGGCCACGATGACCTCCTCGATGCCGGCCAGCATTCGGCCGGTCATTTCGCCGTGATTGCCGCCGTGGATGCCGAGGTTGACGCGCGGCGCAGCGATGCCGAGTTCTTCGAAGAAGACGGCCGACATGCCGGGATCGAAATGCTGCCCGGTGTGCACGAGGATTTCCTCGACATCGCTGCGTGCAGCGACGGCGCGCGAGATCGCCGCCGCCTTGACGAATTGCGGCCGCGCGCCGACGACCGTCAGGATGCGGAAGCGCGTCATCCGACCGCTTCGCGCAGACCCGGGACGAAGCGGGTGTGCTGCAGCATGCAGCGCCGGATCGTGTCGCGGTTGGCGCGGGTCCAGGCGATCGTCTCGGCGAGGCCGTCACGCAGCGCGGTCCCGGCGACAAAGCCGAGCTGTTCTTTGGCCTTTGTCGGGTCGCCGAAGCGCCGGCCGGAATGATCCCAGTCGCGGGCCGGCGCGAGGGCGATCGGCGTCGGGTTTTGGGTCAGCTCGTTGATCAGCGTCGCAAGGTCGAGGATGCGGGTCTCGACCCCGGAGGCGAGGTTGTAGGCCTCACCCGGGGCGCCGCGCTCGGCGCAGGCGACAAGGCCGCGCGCGATGTCGTTGACAAAGATGAAGTCGCGGCCGGCGGAGCCGCCGTTCTCGACCGGCAGCGCCGCGTGATGCAGCGCCTTCCAGATGAAAACCGGCGTCACGTTGCGCCACACCGTGTGCGGCGTGCCGCGCCAACGCCCGGCGCCGAGGATCTCGCCGGGGCCGTAGACGTTCTGGAAGCGGGCCCTGACGAACGGCAGCCCGTGGCGGGTGAAATAATAATTGCCGTACATCTCGCCGATCAGTTTCGAGATCGAATAGGGGCTGTCGTGAAACAGCGACACGGGCGCGTCTTCCGGCGTCGCGGCGGCGTCGCCGAAGGTCTTCTCGGCGACGGCGCAGCCGGCGGCGGCATAGACGACCTTCCGCAGCGAGCGAAAATCCTTGAGGTGATCGAACAGCTTCAATGAGGTCAGCGTGTTGTTCTGGTGGTCGGCGAGCGGGTCGTGGATCGAGGACTGGTTGCCGTGGTAGCAGGCGAGGTGAAAGGCGTAATCGAGGTCGCGCGGCAGGGCCGCCAGGATGCGGTCGTCGGCGATCGAGCCGAGGGCGAAGTCGACCGCGGGGTGCTCCGGCACATTGCCGATGTCGGCGGAGAGGAGGTTGTCGACGATCGTCACCCGGCGCGGCTGTGCTTCCAGCAGAAGGCGGACCAGCGCGCCGCCGACAAACCCGGCGCCGCCGACAACCAGCACCGCCGCGTTCGCAAACCCTCCTGTTACATTGCCCAGATCAGCCATCCTTGCCGCTCTTCAGGTGGGTGTAGCCGCCGACGGCGCCGTATTCGCGGTAATAGGCGACGGCTTTCTCGGTGATTTCGTCGAGCGGGGTGAAGCGGATCTCGCCGAAGTCGCGGAAGGTGCGGCTCGGGTCCAAGAGGATCGTCGGTGCCTCGTCGGCGCCGAGCGGGCGGATTTCCGGTTCGGGATAGGCGTTGAGCTGCATCGCCCGCACCACCGAATCGTAAAGCTCCTTGATCGCGACATCGCGGCCCGAGGAGAAATGGTAGGTCCCGCTGCCGGTGCCGTCGGCGGCCTGCAGCACCGCGCCGGCGAGGTCGCCGACAAACACGAAATCGCGGCGCGCCGGGGTGACGAAACAGCGTTTGCCTTGCGCCAGACGGTCGAAAAAGATCGGCAGCGGCCCGCTGACATTGCGTGGGCCGACAACGTTGGCGAGGCGAAAGGTGATCCAGTCGACGCCGCTCAGCGCGATGTACTGCTCGCCGGCCGTCTTCGAGATCGCATAGCTGCTGGCGCCCGGATCGATCGGGTGATCGAGCGTGATCGGCTGCTCGCGCGGGTTGGTGCCGTAGCACAGTGCAGTCTGGAAATAGATGAGCCGCCCGACCTTATGGGTCTTGCACGCCTGCGCTACATTGGCGCTGCCGACGCAATTGGTCAGCGCATCGCCCTGCCAGTCGTCCGGGTCCTTGTAGGAGGCGGCGGTGTGGATGACGATGTCGGGGCGGAAGTCGCCGATCAGCCGGTCGACGGTCGCGGCATCGACGATGCTGTCCTCGACCAGCGTCAGGCTTGGATGCGGGACCAGGTTGTCGCGCCGCCCGGTGGCGAAATTGTCGATTGCAACAACTCTGTCGCCGCGCGCCAGCAACAAATCGATGATCGTCGAGCCGACCAGGCCCGATCCGCCGGTCACAAACACTTTCATGACGGGTAACTCTCCGTATTCAAGCCCAAGTTCAGCCTTCCGCCGCCGTTGCAACATCTGGCGTAGCGGTCAGCATGCGGCGGTATTCGGCAGCGCGGTCGTGAAACATCTGGTGCCACAGTTCGAGGCTCAAGAGGCCCCACAGCTTGCGCGAAAACGGGTGGGAGCCGCCGATGTTTGCGAGCACCGCATCAGCATTGAGAAACGGGCGCTCACGGGCGTTCCGGCTGCGGAAAATGTCGTGGACGAGATCCTTCAGCTCGCCCGCGACCCACTCCTTCAACGGCACCGGGAACCCCATCTTGTCGCGCCGCTCGGCGATCGCGGGAGGCAGCTGATGGCCGTAGGCGAGCTTCAATAGATGTTTCATCCGGCCGCCGGCGAATTTCACATCGGCCGGCACCGTCGCGAGAAACTCGATAAGCGGATGGTCGAGCAGCGGCACCCGGCTTTCGAGGCCATGCGCCATGCTCATCCGGTCCTCGACCTGCAACAACGCCGGCAGCAGGCATTTGAAATCGAAATGCGTCATCTTGTCGAAGTAGGCTTCTTTCTGCACGTTGTTGTTATTGTTGAAGATCGCGCGGAATGATTCGAATACGCGCGGCTTGTCGAGCAGCGCCCAATCGACCTCGTTCCCCATGTCCGTTGAGCGGTCGATGAGGCGGAAATAGCGTTCGTCGAGCGCGCCGAACAGTCCCTCGCGCCAGAATTCCGCCATCAGCGGCTTGTATTCGCGCAAGAGGCCGAGGTTCGGCACGATCGACTCGATCGTCACGACAAAGTTGCCGTTTTTGTAGGTGCCGTCGAGCGCCGCCTTGATGCACTGCTCGAAATAGGCAAGCAGGTAGCGCGCGTAGCCGCCGAACACCTCGTCGCCGCCCTGCCCGCCCAGCACCACCTTGACATGGCGCGCGGCCAGCTCCGACACCATGAACTGCGGGAAGGAACCGGGGCCGGCCACCGGGAAATCGAGGTGGTAGATGATGTCGCCGATGCGGTCGCGGAAATCTCGCGCCGTGATGTCGACCGTGTGCAGCCGGGCGCCGGCACGCGCGACCGCTGCCTCGGCGTATGCGCTCTCGTCGTAGCCCGGGAACTCGGTGAAACGGCCGTGAAAACAGTCGGCGAGGCCGCGCTCGGTCTTGCCGGCGAGGATGGCAATGAGGCTCGAATCGACGCCGCCGGACACATAGGCGCCGACCGGCACGTCGCTGCGCAGATGCAGGCGCACCGTGTCGTCGAGCAGCTCGACCAGGCGGCGCTCGAAATAGCGCTCGTTGTGCTCGAAATCGATCTCGTAGCGCACATCCCAGTAGCGCCAGACGCGGACCCGGCCATTTTCGACACAGAGCGCATGGCCCGGCATCAGCTGCTTGACGCCGTGGAACAACGTGTCTTCGCCGATCGTGTGCTGAAACGTCAGATATTCGGCGAGGGCGGCAGGGTCGGTCGCGATGTCCGGGAGGAACGGCAGCAGTGCCTTGGCCTCGGAGGCAAAGAGGAAACAATTTGCAACAACTGTGTAGTAGAACGGCTTGATGCCGAAGCGGTCACGCGCACAGAACAGGCGCTGCGCGCGCTCGTCCCACAGCGCGAAGGCAAACATGCCGCGCAGGTGGTCGAGGCAGGTGGCGCCGTAACGGGCGTAAGCGGCGAGGATGCATTCGGTGTCGGAATTCGTGTGGAAATCCCAATTCGGCGCCAATTCCCGGCGCAGCTCGCGGTAGTTGTAGATCTCGCCGTTGTAGGTGATGGCGACCGGCCCCGGCGCGACCATCGGCTGACCGGCGGCCTCGCTCAAATCAATGATCGCCAGGCGGCGGTGGGCGAGCCCAGCCCGGCCCGATGCCGCCGCCCAGACACCGTCGCCGTCGGGTCCGCGATGGGCGACCATCTGGCCGATCAGCGCGAGCGTGCCACCGAGATTGGGGATCGCCGCCCCGTCGAGCGAGGCGATGCCGCCGATGCCGCACATGGTCTGGCCTCTTCGCCTGCGCTGTGTCCAAAATAGTGCCGGCCGGCCCGCGTCCGCCGGCGGTCGTTAAACGCCGAGGATCCAGCGCTTGGCCACCCGGCGCAGCTGACGTGAGCTGCTTCCGAGACGAATGTAAATTCTATCCGGCAGGACGCTCTTCGCCCAGCGGCGCACAACCGGTTCCCAGCGCATCGCCGTCTCGGCCAACCGTATGCGCAGCCGCCATGCCTGACCCGACAATGCCCCCCGCAGACGCGTTCGCAGGTCGAGTTCCACCCCAGTACCGCCTGTCCGGACCGCGTGACCCTCCGCACCGATCACCCGGTCGAAATGCCGGCCGAGTGCGGCGAAGCCGAAATCGTCGCAGCAGGCGATTTCGCGGTAGGCCCGCTCGATGATCGCCCGGGCGCGCGCCGGCGAACGGATCGTCGCCACCACCTCGTCGAGGTTCGACTGGTCGGGTTCGAGGACGACGTAGTGCCGCCCCGGCTCGAGGATGCCGCCATATTCGCCCGGATACATGACCATCAGCGTGCGCAGCGCCGCCGCTTCGAAGCAACGCGGCGAGATGACGTTCATCATCACCCTGCCGTCGATGTCGGCGAAGAAGCGGTCGCGCAATTCGGCGAATTCGGCTGCGGGATGCTGCGTCAGGTAGGCTTCGACGTTGCAGCGGATTTCGTCGGTGTAGTCGAGCACGCTGGCGCCGCTTTCGGTTCCGAGCGTGGCCTTGCAATCGGCGAGGAAGCGGACCCAGCGCCTGCCGTAAATCCGGTCTTCCTCACGGGTCGAGATGTCGACGGTGAGGCCGTAGCGACGCGCACCGGCGCAGAACGCGTCGGCGATCTGCCATTTCTGCAGAGAATGGGAGCCGACCCACGAGGTCAGCTTGCGCGCCCGGTAGCCGACATCGATCGGCCGGGCAGCATAGTCGGGGACCCGGCAATCCCGCAGAAGCGGCGAGACGAAGCCGGTCAGCGTGTGTTCGAAGCGGACATTGGCGAGAAACGCGTGATGGTACACTTTGCGGACGGTTTTCGGGTCGATCAGCGAAAAGACGACGCTGATGCCGAGGTCGCGGATCGCCGCGGCAGTGGCGTCGATCCAGCGATATTCGTCCTGGATGAAGACGAGCTTGAGGCCGCGAAACCGGACGATTTTCTCGCGCACGCGGTCCGACAGGTAGGCCGGGTTGGCGATCACCAGCGAGTAATGCAGCGCGATCACGTCGAAATCGGCAAAGTTGACGATATGCGCGACGGCGTTGTCGATCTTGACGACATGGTGTCGCGTCGAGCGCATCAGCGCCGCGACGTGCTCGCGCGTCGTGCCGGCCCGCTCCGCCGCCGTGTGGACGATCAGGAGGACGTTGAAGGCGCGCTTCATGGCGTCCCCCGGCGCGTCAGCGCGAGGCCGCGCAGCCGCGCGTAGGGCAAGAGGCCAGCGGGGTTGAGTATCCGGGCGAGCGGCGCGATGCGCTCGTGAAACTCGCCGGGGCCAGTGGCCTCTTCCGCCCCGACCAGGAGCGGATAGACGATGCGGGTCAGCACATCGTACATCCCGCTGTGCCACTCGCCGGCCGGCTCGAAGAATTCGCCGACGGTCGGCCACAGCGCGGCGAATGGCGCGTAGTAGTTGATCGGCGCTGGCGCGAACGATGGCAGGCCGCATTGCCGGCGCAAGCCGTTCAATGCATCGAACCCGTCACGGTAGCCTTCGACGAGGAGCAGATACCCGCTTGGCTTTGTCCACCGCGCCATGTTGCCGATCGCCTGTTTCTGCTCGTCGATGCCGGCCAGGTTGATCAGCACGCGCACACAGACGACGACATCGTAGGTTTCGGAGACAGTTTCCGGGTCGAGCACCGAGCCGACGTAGAAGCGGTTGTTGCGTTCGCCGACGCGCTCTACCGCCTCGGCAATCATCTGCTCGGAAAAGTCGAAGCTGCTGACGTGGTGCGCCCGGCGGCGCAATTCCTCGGTCAGATAGCCGTTGCCGCAGCCGACTTCGAGCACCCGGTCGGTCGGCAGCAGGCGATCGAGGATGAAGGCGTTTTCGAGGCCGCGCTGCACGAGGTCGGCGATGTTGACCTTGCGGGGATCGCGCTCGGCCGCGGCGCGGTCGTTCCAATGGGCGTCGGTCGCCGTCTTGTGGGCGCGCGGCGGCATCGCTAGCGCAGCTCCCTTGCGGCCATGATTTCCTCGACGGCGCGCTCGACATAGGGGCCGATCAGCGAGGCATAGCGGCGATGACCCGCTTCGCTCAGGTGCAAGAGGTCGGGGTATGGGATCAGCTGCCCAGCCAGCGCAGCATCGTCCAAGCCGGCAAAGCCGGCCTCGATGTCGCACGAGGTGACGCCGGTCTCGGCAGCGACATCGGCGACGATTTCGTTGTAGCGGCGCCGGCGCTGTTCGAGCGTCAGGCCGTCGAGCAGCGGCTTGTGGCGCAAGGTCGGGTGATTGTTCGAGAGGATGATTTCACGGGCGCCGAAACGCCGCGCCCGCTCGATCATCTCAACGAGGTTGGCGCGAAAGGCCGCCTCGCTAACGCGCGGCAGGCCGTGGTCGGTCAGCCAGCAATTGCAGTCGTTGAGGCCGTATTGCAGGGTGACGATATCGGGGGTGTGCGCCTGCAAGTCGCGCGGAAAACGTTCCAAAGCCTGGCGCGTCGTCTCGCCGGAAACGCCGCGCACCAGGACGAGCAGGTTGAACGGGTCGTCGCGATAGCGCAGCTGGAGCCCGCCCGAGACGATGTCGACCCAACGCAACGGCGGCGTAACGTATTGACCTTCGGTGATCGAATCGCCGAAGAAGACGATGGTGATCAGGCGCTCGGCGCGAGCCATTACTCTTCCCTCACTCGGTCGCGACCCATTTTTCGTAAGCCGCCAGCGTGCTCTCGACATCGCCGAACGCCTCGATGCGGCCGGAATGCAGCAGCATCGCCTTGGTGCAGAACTGGCGGATGACCTCGGTGGAGTGAGAGGCGAGCACCAGGAGGCTCGCCCGCGACATCAAATCCTCGATGCGCTGCTGCGCCTTCAACATGAAATGTGCGTCGCCGGCCCCCAGCACCTCGTCAAGCAGCAGGATGTCGGGGTCGATTGCCGTCGCGATGGCGAACGAGAGGCGCACCTGCATGCCGCTCGAATAGGTGCGCACCGGCATCCGCAAATATTCGCCGAGCTCGGTGAACTCGGCGATCGCATCGGTTTTCGCCCGGATCTGCCGCGGCGTCATGCCGAGATAGAGGCACCCGGTGTAGAGGTTCTCGAAGCCGGTGTCGTCGGTGTCGAAGCCCATCCCCAGGGTCAGCAGCGAGGAGACCTCGCCGTCGACGGCGATCGTGCCACTCGACGGTCGGTAGGCGCCGGCCATCACCCGCAGCAGCGTCGACTTGCCGGCGCCGTTATGGCCGATGACGCCGAGCCGGTCGCCGTCATGCAGCTCGAACGACAGATTGTCGAGACCGCGCACGGTTACGCGGTGGCGCCGCGATCCGTCGCTCCGGACGATGCCGCCGACCTTGCCGCGAAACAAGAGCTTCCTGAGGCTGCGATCGGAATCGTAGATCGGAAAATCGACGCAGACCTTGTCGAGAACCATCGAGGCCATGGGCTACAACCAATAAGCGAGGCGGTTGTAGAAATGCCGCAGCAGCAGCGAGGCGAGCGCGAAGCCGAGAACCGCGGCGACCGCTAGATAGAGATACGACAAGAGATCCGGGACCTGCCCGAGCAGCGGCGCGCGGATAACCTCGATCAGGTGATAGGCGAAATTGGCGTCGGCGAGGGCAAACCGCGCCGCCGGCACCGCATCGAGCTGCGACGGCTGCCAGAAGATCGGGGTGACGAAGAAGAGGACGGTCGAGAGGTTCGCCACCAGCGGAATGATGTCGCGGAACCGGGCGCCGATCACCGCCAGCAAGAGGCTGATCCAGGCGTAATTGACGACCGCGAGCGCCATGCCGAGCGGCAGCAGCAGCGTCGCCAGCGACAGTGGTGGGCGAAAAATCAGCGCGACAACGATGAAGATGACCAGGTTGTGCCCGAAAACGATGACGTTGCGCGTCAGCACCCGGAAGATGAAGATCGAATAGGGGATGCGGATCGCCTTGATCGTCGTCTCGGCAACGATGAAAGCGGTGCCGCTCTCGGTGACGATGGTGACCAAAAGCAGCCACGAGATGTAACCCGCGCAAAAGAACGGCAGATAGGTCGCGACCGGCGTTTTCCACAGGATCGCGTTGACCATGCCGAGCGCGCCGACCAGCGTCGCCGTGCTGAGCACGGTCCAGAACGGGCCGAGCACGGTGCGGCGATAGCGCGAGCGGATGTCGTTCCAGCCGAGATTGAACCACAAATGATAGCGGCCGAGGCCTTCGCTCAGATCCGCCAAAAGCGGGTCCCGAGGTGCAGCTCCGGTCCCTCGAATAAGCGTTGCGGCGGAATCGGCAAGGTTCGTCGTCGTCATCGTTGCGTCTGCTTGCAGTTAAGCGGCGGCGTGGGCGCGCTGCCCCTTTTCCCCAAGTCCATCGCATTCCCCGCGAAAGCGGGGACCCGCTTGTCAGCGTCTCGGAAGCGGATTGGTGGGTCCCCGCTTTCGCGGGGAATGCCGGAAATTGGGTGAAGTCGTGCCGCGGCGGGTGTCACGGGCGCGCGACCCGGTAATGCTCGAGGTACCACTCGACATAGCGGGCGACACCTTGTTCGACCGTCGTCGTCGGGCGGTAGCCGGTGGCGGCTTCGAGGCGGCTGACATCGGCCGCTGTCGCCTGCATGTCGCCGGGCTGCATCGGCAACAGTTCAAGCCGAGCCTTGCGGCCGAGGCAGGCTTCAAGCGTCCGGATGTAATGAATGAGCTCGACCGGGCGGCTGTTGCCGATGTTGAAGATGCGGTAGGGCGCGGCGCTTTCGCCCTCGCCGCCGGCGGGTGGGATTGCCATCACCCGCACGACCGCCTCGACGACGTCGTCGATATAGGTGAAATCGCGGACGAGATGGCCCTCGTTGAATACCGGGATCGGCTCGCCCGCGAGGATCGCCCGGGTGAATTTGGGGAGCGCCATGTCGGGGCGTCCCCAGGGACCGTACACGGTAAAGAAGCGCAGCCCGGTAGCGGGGATGCCGTAGAGGTGGGCATAGCTGTGCGCCGCCAGTTCGTTGGCCTTTTTGGTCGCGCCGTAGAGCGTGATCGGATGATCGACGTTGTCCGTTTCCGAAAACGGCAGCTTGCGGTTGGCGCCATAGACGGCGCTCGTCGAGGCGAAGACGAAATGGCGGACCTGCTGGGCCTTCGCGCCATCGATGATATGGGCAAAGCCGAGCAGGTTTGCGTCGACGTAGGTCAGCGGGGCTTCGAGCGAGTAACGCACGCCGACCTGGGCGGCGAGATGGACGATCGTGTCGAAAGGCTCGCGGGTGAACAGATCGGTCATCGCGCCGCGGTCGGTGATATCGAGACGCTCGAAGCGGAAGGCGTTGTGCGGCGTCAGGCGGGCGACGCGCGCCTCTTTCAGCGCCACGTCGTAATAGGGCGTGAAACTGTCGATGCCGAAGACGCTCTCGCCGTCGCGCAATAGGCGTTCGGCGAGGGCCGCGCCGATAAACCCGGCGGCGCCGGTGACGAGGATCGTCATTGCCCGAGCGCCTCCGCCAGCGCGGCGGCGATGCGGTCCTGCACGCGCTCGTCGAGATAGGGGTGCATCGGCAGGCTCAGCACCTCGGCGGCGAGGCGCTCGGACACCGGCAAGCCGTTGCCGGCGATGGGATAGCCGCGGTAGGCGGTCTGCCGGTGCAAGGGCTTGGCGTAGTAGACCGCGCTCGGCACGCCCGCGGCCTTGAGCCGGGCGGCAACGTCGTCGCGGTCGGCGCCGGACGGCAGCCGCACAGTGTATTGCGCCCAGACGCTGGTGAGGCCGGCCGGCACTTCCGGGACGTGCACGAGGTCGCGCAGGAGGGCGCCGTAGCGCGCCGCCACGCGCTCGCGCGCGGCAATCTCGCCGGCGAAGACCCGCAGCTTTTCGAGCAGCACCGCCGCCTGGATCGTGTCCAGCCGGGCATTCATGCCGACCCGCACATTGTCGTATTTGTCGCTGCCCTGGCCATGCACGCGCAGGCTCTTCAGCACCGCCATCATCGCATCGTCATCGAGGAAGATGGCGCCACCGTCGCCATAGCAGCCGAGCGGCTTCGACGGGAAAAAGCTTGTCGTCGTCAAATCACCGAGCGTGCCGACCGGGCGGCCCCGGTAGCTGGCGCCGAAGCTCTGGGCGGCGTCGCAGATCACCCAGAGGCCGTGCGCGGCGGCAATCGCCAGGATCTCGTCGTAGGCGGCGGGTAGGCCGAACAGATCGACCGGGATGATGCCGACCGGGTCTAGCCCTAGCCGCCGGGCGGCGGCAATGCCGGCGACGAGGCTATCCGGGTCGAGGTTGAACGTGTCGTCGCGGACATCGACAAACACCGGGGTCGCGTCGAACCAGGCGACGATCTCGGCGGTCGCGGCAAACGTGAAGGACGGCACGAGCACGGCCTGGCCCGGCGCCAGCCCCTTGGCCATTGCCGCCAGCCCTAGCGCATCGGTGCCGTTGGCGCAGCTCAACGCGTGTTTCGCGCCGCAGAACTCGGCGAGGCGGCGCTCCAGCTCGGCGACCTCGGGGCCGAGGATGAACTGGCCGTGATCGACGACGCGACGGATCGCTTCGTCCATGCGCGCGCCGATAGACCGGCGCTGCGCGGCGAGATCGACGAAGGCGATCCGCTCGGGGGCGAGGATCGTAGTGTCGGCCATCAAACGATCTCCTCGATCCGCTCGGGGCCGACTTGGCGATAGCGGCGGCCGGAGCGCCGGCAGGCGAGGTCGGCGCCGAGCCGCTCGCCGTCGTGGCTCACCCAGCCGATCCGCCGCGCCGGTACGCCGGCCATCAGCGCGAAGGCCGGGACATCCCGGGTCACGACCGCGCCGGCGGCGATGAAGGCGTATTCGCCGACCGTGTGGCCGCAGACCACGGTGGCGTTGGCGCCGATCGTCGCGCCGCGCCGGACCAGGGTCGGGCGGAACTCGGCCTTGCGCTCGACCTCGGCTCGCGGGTTGGCGACGTTGGTGAAGACGCAGGACGGGCCGCAGAAGACGCCGTCCTCCAAGGTCACGCCCTGATAGATCGAGACGTTGTTCTGGATCTTGCAGCGATCACCGATTGTGACGTCCGGACCGGCCATGACGTTCTGCCCGAGCGAGCAGTCGCGCCCGATCCGGGTGCGCGGCAGGACATGGACAAAATGCCAGATACGGGTGCCGGCGCCGATCTCCGACGGCTCGTCGATAAAGGCGCTCGGGTGGATCTGGACGCCGCCCGGATCGGCTGCGCGCGGCGCGCTGTCGTCGGCAACCGGCGCCGACAGCGCGGCGCTGGCGCGCGCCAAGACGCGCAGCACGCGCAGCCCCTCTGCGCCGTCAGTGCGCGGCCGCGCCCCGGTCGCGACGCAATCGAGGAAATGCCGGCATTCGAGGTGCAGCGGCTCGCCTTCGACAAGGCTCACCGGGCTCGCCTCGGCGCGCATCGGCACCGGGAGCGTCTCGCGCCATTCGATGCGGTGCGGATACACGACGAGCTTGCGGCTCCAGTCCTCGCCGTCGTCGAGCACCGCCATCGCCCGGTCGCCGATGACGACGAGCTTCTGCTCCTTGAACGGGTGTAGCCAGGAGACGAAGACATGTGCCTGCTCGCCGCCGGGGAAGGCGAGGTGCGTCGTCGTCACGTCGGCGATCGTCTTGTGCAGCCAGGAGCCGCCCGAGGCGGTGACGGCGGTCGGCTCGGCGCCGACCAGCGTGAGGATCATCGACAGATCGTGCGGCGCGAACGACCACAAGATGTCTTCCTCTCGCCGCACCTTGCCGAGGTTTAGGCGGTTCGAATAGAGGTATTGCAGCCGCCCGAGCGCGCCCTCGCGCACCAAATCGCGCAACGCGATAAAGGCCGGGTGGTATTGCAAGAGGTGGCCGACCATCAGCCGGCGGTCGTGGCGCTCGGCAAGCGCGCAGAGGCTTTCGGCCTCCGCCACGCCGAGGGCGAGCGGTTTTTCGACGAAGACGTGCTTCTCGGCGGCGATCGCGGCGCGCGTCAGCGTGGCGTGCTGCGCGGCCGGTGCGGCGATCGCGACGGCGGCGATCTCCGGGTCGCGCAGCACCGCGTCGAGGTCGCGCAGCGGCGCGCCGTACCGCTCGGACAGCACCCCGGCCGTTTCCCGATCGGGATCGCAGATCGCGGCGAGGGCGCCCAACTCGGCAAAGTTGCGCACCAGGTTGCGGCCCCAATAGCCGCAGCCGATGACGGCAACCTGCACCGATTCGCGCACCGTCAACATCCTGCGGCCTCCGCTTCGGCGGGTTCGGCGGAAGCCATCGAGACCCCGAGCAGGCTCGGCGCTACGATCGCGCCGGGGGCGAACCCGTGCTGCGCGGCGCTCACCAGCAGCTCCTCGAAACGCGCTTGTGGCGCCTCGGTGTCGGTCAGGATCACGCCGTCGAGGCCGCCAGGGCCGGCGGCCAGCCGCGCTGCCGGCAGATCGGCGACGACCGGCAGGCCGGCGCAGCGCCGCCCGGAGCGGCCCTGGTCGATGACGCAGACCACTTCAATCCCGGCCTCGCCGGCGCTCAGCACCGCGATCTCGGCAAGGTCACCGGCGCCGTAAAGCGTGACCCGGCGCCAGCCGCGCGCCATGCACTGGTGCAGCAGCACCGCGCAGTCGCCGCGCGCCCGCCGGAAAAAATTCAGCGATGCCGACAGGTACTCGGCGGTGAGCCGGCTCTTTTCGGCAAAGCCCTGCGGCGTCAGGTAATAGGCGTAGCGGTTGAGCGGCACCTGGCTCATCTTGACGAGGCCCTTGCGCACGCAGCGCCGCAGATAGGCGTTGGCCAGGCCGAGCGCGATCCCGAGATCGCCGGCGAGCTTGCGCTGGGTGACCCGGCTGTCGCGCTCGATCGAGGTCAAGAGACCGAGGACGATTTCCGGATCGCCGGTTTCCCGGGCGGGTTCGCTCACGCTATGAATTGCCCCTCATTCGCGGCACGGGACATACCGCGTTCAAGCAATGAACGTCAAGCCCTGCGTTCATGATATGAACGAGGAACTCCGGTCGGCTCGCCCTTACTAGCTCCACCTGCGGGGAGAGGGAGGGTGAGGGACCCGCAGAGCAAGGAGCATGAACAGTGGCTGATCGCTTGCCTGTCGCAATTCGTGCGTGCGTGTTCGACGCCTACGGCACCATGTTCGATTTCGCCTCGGCCGCGGCCGGGTGTCGCGACGTGCTTGGCGGCAAGGCCGAATCGCTGACCGCGCTGTGGCGCGACAAGCAGCTACAATACAGCTGGCTCAGGGCGTTGCAGGGGCGGCACGCCGATTTCTGGCAGGTGACCGGCGAGGCGCTCGATTTTGCGCTGGAGCGGCTCGAACTGGGCGGCGCCGGGCTGCGCGACCGGCTGATGAACCTCTATCTCGCGCTCGACGCCTTCCCGGAAGTGCCCGAGACGCTGCACCGCCTCAAAAGAGCGGGGCTGACCACGGCGATATTGTCGAACGGCTCGCCGGCGATGCTGCGTGCGGCGGTCGATCAGGCGGGAATCGCCGATCTCCTCGATTGCGTCCTGTCGGTCGAGGAGGTCGGCGTCTATAAGCCGCACCCGCGCGTCTATCAGCTCGCCGTCGACCGGCTGGCGATCCCGCCCGGCACGATCCTCTTCCTGTCGTCGAACGCGTGGGACGCCTACGCCGCCTCGGCGTTCGGTCTGTCGGTCGCGTGGTGCAACCGCTACGGCCAGCCGAAGGAGCACCTACCCGGCGCACCCGACCGCGAGATCCGCACGCTCGCTGAATTGCCGGCGCTGATCGGCGCCTGAGCGCCCGAAGCCCCGGCGCGACACTCGGCATCGGGCGTGCATGCACTTACATAGCGTGTCGGCGGCGCCGCGCCGTTGGACGCAGCATCAACCCACGCACCCGTTTCTTGCCATGCAAGCGCTCTTCATCGGCCAGACCTACATCGACATCACGTTTCTGGCGGACGCGCTGCCGACCGGCGACGAGAAGGCCGTGGCGCGCGACTATGCCGTTTCGTTCGGCGGCAATGCGGTGACCGCCGCCTTTTGCTGCGCCAAGCTCGGATTGGCGCCCGACCTCTTGGCCTCGGTCGCCGACGACTGGCTCGGGCGGATGTTCATCGACATGGCGGCGCGCTACGGGATCGCGCTGCATCACCGCAAAGTCGCCGAATCGTCGCTGTCGTTCGTCATGCCAAAGGCCGGCCAGCGCGCCATCGTCCGCTGTCGCGACGACCACTATCAGCACCCCTACCCACCACTGAACCTGGAGGGATGCCGCGTGCTGCACGTCGACGGGCATCAGGCGGATGCGGCGATTCACTACGCCAGGGCCTGCCGCGAGAAGGCGATCCTGACCTCGCTCGACGGCGGCGGGTTGCGCTCCAACACGCACGAGCTGCTCGCCTTTATAGACGTCGCGGTAGCCGCCGAGCGGTTGTGCGAGCAGATGCGCTTGTCGCCGCCTGAGATGCTGGCCTATCTGCGGTCGCGCGGCTGCCGCGTCGGCGGAGTGACGCTGGGCGCTCGCGGCCTCGTTTATTATGAGGGCGCGAGCGGCAACCGCAGCATGCCGGCGCTCGATGTCCCGGACGAGCTCGTCGTCGACACCAGCGGCGCCGGCGACATTTTTCACGGCGCCTATGTCTATTCGGTGCTGACCAGCCCGGGCCGATCCTGGGACGAGCATTTCCGGTTTGCCCGCGCCGCCGCGGCATACTCGATCGGCCATCTGGGCAACGAGGCCAGCCTGCCGACGCTGGACGACATCAACGCAACGCAGGCACGCTTTGCAGAGCGACGCGAGGCGGCCGACCTGATCCCGGCGGTCTGATCAGCCCTCCGCCGTGGCATAGGTGGCGCGGCCGACCGCGAGCAATTGCCCGGCCTCGTTCGCTACGTCGACATCGACGATGCCAACCGTGCGGCCGTTGCGCCGCACCGTCGCGGTGACGACGAGCGCGGTGTCGATCGCCGGGCGCAGGTAATCGACACGGAAATTGACGGTCGGCAGCGGCCGGCCGAGCAGCATCACCAGCGCGAAATCGCCGACCGTGTCGATCACCGCGGCGATCGGCCCGCCGTGCCACTGGCCGGTGCCGCGGCCGCGCTCGAACTCGGGGCGCATCGCGGCGCGCATGACGACCTGGCCTTTTTCGGGGTCGGCGGTCAGCACCGTGAGGTTGAGGAAATCGATGAAGGCGGAGTGGGTGAGGCGCTGCTGCAGCTCCTCGACGCCGAGCGGCGGGCTCTTCATGGCGTGATCACCAGCTTGCCGAAGACCTGCCGCTCTTCGAGACGGGCCAGGGCCTCCGGCGCGCGCTCGAGGGGGAAAGTGTCGTCGATGACGGCCTGGAGCCGGCCCCGCGCCACCATGTCGAGGAGCGCGGTGATGTCGTCGCGCGCCCAGCCGTTCGAGCCGAGAATTTTCAACTCGAAGGTCCAGATGAAGCGGATGTCCTCCTTCGGGTCGTAGCCGGCGGTGGCGCCGCAGGTCAGGAGGCGCCCGCCGACCTTGAGGACACGCAGGCTTTTCGTCCAGCTGTCGCCGCCGGTGTAGTTGACGACGACATCGACGCCGTTGTCGCTGCCCGCGCCGCGCCGCGCCGGCTTGCCGTAAAGCGCGTAGATTGCCTCGACAAAATCGCCCGCGGCATAGTCGATCGTGCGGTCGGCGCCGAGCGCGCGCAGCCGCGCCGCCTTCTCCTCGCTGCTCGTCGCCGCAATGACGGTGGCGCCGGCCGCCTTGGCGAGCTGGACGCAGCACACCCCGACCCCACCCGAGGCGCCGAGGATCAGTACCTTCTCGCCGGCCGCAACATGGCCGTTGGTGTGCATCATGCGGCGCGCCGTGCCGTAGGCGCAGGGCAAGGCGGCCGCCTCAGCGAAGCCGACCGCGTCCGGGATGCGCACGAGCTGGTGGGCGCGCAGCCGGCAATATTCGGCGAGCCCGCCATGCACGGTCTCGCCGGTGAGGCCGCCCTCGATGCGGTTGATCGGGTCGCCGACAACCCGGTCGCCGATCTTCCAATCGCTGACATCGGGGCCGAGCGCGGCGATCTCGCCGGCGACGTCGAGCCCCATGATCGCCGGCATCGCGATCCGGATGCCGGGCATGCCGCGCCTTGTGAAGACATCGTGGTAGTTGAGCGAGGCGACGCGCACCCTGAGCACGACATCGCCCGCGCCCGCCACCGGGTCGGGGAAATCCGTATCCAGATGCAGCCCGCCGGCGCCATGCTCGCGCAACACGAGGGCTTTCATGCGACGGCTCCGTCCGTTTCCTCCGACACCAATCGGGCGGCGCGATCGGCCAACGCGCGGCGGTCGATCTTGTTGGTGCCGGCGAGCGGCATCTCGTCAAGCAGCCAGACGCGGCGTGGGTGCAGGTAGGGGGCGGCGTTGGCGAGGGCAAACGCCTTGACCGCCGCCTCGCTCGGCGCCGCACCCGGCCGCGGCACGACAAAGGCAACCGGCTTCCGGTATTTCAACGCGTCCTCGACCGGCACGACGACCGCCTGATGGATGTCGGGGTGGCGCTCCAAGAGCTTCTCGACCTCGCCGGGGTAGACGTTCTCGCCGCCGCTGACGAACATGTCGTCGGCCCGCCCGACAAAGTAATAAAAACCTGCCTCGTCGCGGCGGAACACATCGCCGGTGATGTAGAACCCGTCCTCGGTCATCGCCCGAGCCGTGGCGTTGGGCAGGTTGTGATAGCCGTTCATCACCGCCGGGCAGCGCATCTCCAGTACGCCCTCGGCCGCATCGCGGTCATCGCCGGCAACGAGGCGCAGCGCGACCTGCGGGTGGGCGACGCCGACCGACAGGTCGGGGGTCGGCCTTCCGTCGGGATGCGGCGCGAAGACGATCGGCCCGGCTTCGGTCGTGCCGTAGGCGTTGCCGACCGCGGCGCCGGGGAAGCGCCGGCGTACCGCATCCATCAGCCCGGAAGAGACCGGCGCCGAGCCCATCCGCACCGCGCGGACCGACGACAGATCGTGACGCGCCAGCAACTCCGGCTCGCGCAGCATCATCGCGATCATCGTCGGCACCGAGGTCAGCGCCGTCGCGCGGTGAGTGCCGGCCGCCGCGATGTAGCTCGCCGCAGTAAAGCCGGGCAGCAGGATGATGGTGTCGTGCTGAGCGAGCGCCGCCTGGCACACCGCGAGCGCGTTCATGTGATAGAGCGGCGCCGCGACGAGCGGGCGCTCGGGCGGCAACCCGGCGGCGCGGCGGCGCATCTCGACGACCCACAAATGGCTGGCGTGCGACAGCACGACGCCCTTCGGCCGCCCGCTCGACCCCGAGGTGTAGAGGAACATCGCCGGATGCGAGGAGTCCGGCTCGATGGCTTGGAAGGCTCCCGGATCGAGCAGCGCGGCGAAATCGTCGTCAAACGCGACGCTGGGCGGGTTCGGCGGGCACAACGGCCGGCGCGCGGCGTCGCACAACACGAGCCGTGCGCCGCAATCGTCGAGGATCGCCGCGACGCTCGCCGCCGGCAGCTTCCAGTTAACCGGGACCGCGACGAGGCCGGCCCGCATGATGCCGAGAAAGCCGGCGATGAACTCGGCGCGGTTGGCCGAGAGGATCGCCACCCGTTCGCCGGGCGTGAGGCGGCGTGCCGCGAGGCCGCGCGCTACCGCGTCGCACAGCGCGTCGAATTCGCGGTAGCTGTAGTGGCGCGGGACCGGCTCGCCGCCGAGATCGATGATTGCGGTCGCCTCGGGATCGCCGCTGCGGTCGATCGCATCGCCGAGATTGCGCCAGCTTCTCATGCCGTGAAGGCGATCGTCGTGTTGAAGGCAGCGGCGGCCGGCACGACGACGCGGCCGGGCTCGCTGCGCACGCCCGGCACCGCATGCAGCCGCTCGGATGTCTCGGCCAGCGAGCCGACCCGAAGGACAAGAGCCGCGAGGTATTCGCCGCGCCCCGCCGCCTTGGCCGCCGCGCCGCCGAATTCTGCGGCGACGGCGGTCGGCGCCGTCAGCTCGACCTCGGCCGCGCCCGCCGGGATGACGCATTTCCCGTCATGTTCGGTCACCGCGGCGGCGCCGAACAGCGCGCGAAACAGCGCTGCGGTCTGGCCCGGCCGGTCCGTCGCGACGACGATCCGGGCGATGGCGCGCGCGCCGTTCGGGTGGGATTGCCATTCCGGCCGCCACACCAGCTCTGGCGTCGCGTGCTCGCAGAAATAGACTCTTCCCATGGCGATCTTCGCGGGGTCGAGTCGGGTCGTGCGGAACCGTGCGTCCTGGCGCGCGTCGCCGAGTTCGACCGGCCGCGAGAACGATTGCACCGGGAGGATCGGCAGGCCGGCGGCCGCGGCGTGGGCATGCACCGCGTCGGCGTCTGCGGTCTTGAACACCAGGCCGTTGAGCCCCTCCGGGAACGGCGCCAGCTCGGGGCGAGCCGCGCTGCCCGTGCCGAAGCCGAGCAATTCGAGGTAGTCGGTTGCGAACATCGCGAGGTGATTGATCGAGCCGAGCGTGTGATGGCCGCGCGGCGTCAACTCGAAGCCGAGCGCGGCGAAGACGCGCGCCGCCTCGTCCATCCGGTCGCGGACATCAATGACGACGTGATCGAGCACGGGCGGGGGCAGTGGCATACCTTGCTCCCTAACTCTACTCGGGCCATCCCGGCGAAGGCCGGGACCCATCGAGCAACCGCTCGCGCGTTCGAGTCATGGGCCCCGGCCTTCGCCGGGGTGGGCTTGGAAAATTTAGAACGGGCGGTCGCCGTTGATCGTGACGCGGTGCATGACGCGGCGCTGGCCGTGGTAGTCGTTGAGCGCATAGTGCTGGACGCAGCGATTGTCCCAGAACGCGATCGAGCCCTTCTCCCAGCGGAAGCGGCAGGTGAATTCGGGGCGCACCGCGTGCTCCCAGAGGAAGTCGAGGAGCGGCCGGCTTTCCTCGACGGTCATGTCCTTGAAGCGGACGGTGAAGTTGCGGTTGACGTAGAGCCCCTTGCGGCCGGTCTCCGGGTGGGTCCGGACGACCGGGTGTTCGGTCTCGCGGTGTGCTGCCTCGCTGCGGTGGATCTTCATCGCCGAGATGCCTTTGAGGCGGGCGTAATCGTTGTCGGCGCCGACGCCGTAGACGTGGCGCGCGCTGTGGATCGCCGTCAGCCCGTCGAGCATCCGCCGCATGCCCGGCGACAGCGCCTCATAGGCCATGTACTGGTTGGCGAACATCGTGTCGCCGCCATAGTCCGGCACTTCCAGCGCATAGAGGATCGAGCCGAGCGCCGGCTCGTCGAGATAGGTTACGTCGGAGTGCCAGCCGCCGCCGAAATTCTTCGTGTCGCCCTCGTATTTGGCGACGACGAGGATCTCCGGATGGCCCGGCATCGCCTCGACGAATTCGTGGACGTTGAGCGTGCCGAAGCGGCGGCCGAGCGCCAAGTGCTGCTCCGGCGTCATCCGCTGGTCGCGGAAGAAGATGACGCAATGGTCCAAAAGCGCCTGGTGCAGGTCGCTGGCGGTCTGGTTGTCGAGGTCGCGCGACAGATCGACCCCCTCGACCGTCGCGCCGAGCGCGCCGGCGACTGGTTTTACTTCAAGGGTCTGATAGGCCATCGCTGATCCCTCTGCCGAGTCGACGTCCCGGAGCATAACACACCCAAATGCGCCGCGTCCGACGGTGCCCCCTCCACGATGCTTCGCATGGTCCCCTCCCCCGCAAGCCGGGGAGGATCTCGGAGGTTCCTCCCCCGCACGGCGGGGGAGGTGGCGAGCGAAGCGAGCCGGAGGGGGCGGCCGCTGCGTCGCCGCTACGCTCGCGCCTGGTACAGCGGGCCGCGGATGATCTGGCCGGGGAGCGCGTCGGTCAGTTCGCCCTTGTCGAGCAGCACGGTGCCGTTGACGACGACGTAGTCGATGCCGACCGCCTCGCGCCTGACCTGGACGCCGCCCGCCGGCAAATTCGCCACCGGCTCGCGCGGCTTCGGCGCGATCGTATCGGGGTCGAAGATCGTGATGTCGGCGACCTTGCCGGCGGCAATAAAGCCGCGATCGGTGATGTCGTGCATCAGCGCGGTCTTGCCGGTGAGGCGATAGACCGCCTCTTCCAGTGGCATCACCTGTTCTTCGCGCACCCAGTGGCCCAAGAGCTGGGTGCTGGTCTCGTGCCGGTCGGCGGTGTGCGGCCGGCCGCCGCCGTCGCTGGTGCCGATGACCGTGTAATGCGAGCCGAGGATGTGCTTCTGCACTTTCGGATCGTGGTTGCGGTCGATCGCCTGGAAACAGGTCTGCAGATCCTCGTCGAGCGACAGGTCGAGGAGGGCATCCATGATGCTCTTGTTCTGCTCCTTGGCGATCTGCTCGATGCTCTTGCCCTCGAGGTGGCGGTTCTGGCCCTTCGTCGTCATGAACACCTCGACAAGGTCCCAGCGCCGGTTGAACCCGCCACGGGTGCGGCCGCGCCGATCGGTCATGCCGCCTTCCTGCGCGACCGTGCCCTCGACCGCCTCGGCGGACATGGCCTTGCGGATCTCCGGGTCGCGGAAGGCGCGCATGCGATCCTGATACGGGAGCGCCATGACCTTGTCCCAGGTCGGCATGCCGCGGAAGAAGCCCTCGGGGTGCGTGATGTCTTCGTCCTGGGGGACGTTGAGGCCGCGCTCCAGGTTGAAGATGCCGCCGGCGACGGTCGAGAGGGCCGAGCCGTAGCAGCGCGCGCCGCTCTTGAACCCGTCCTCGAGCCACTTCAGGTGCTCGACCCACTCGTCAGGGTTGCCGATCGGATCCGACATCAGGTTGTAGATCGACGGCCGGCCGGTACGCGCCGCCAGCTCGCGGGCCACCGCGCGGGTCGCCTTGGTGCCGCCCGGTGCGCCGCCGGCGACCTGGAAGACGCCGGTGCCGAGTTCACCGAGGACGCTGGCGAGCGCCCAGCGCTCGGCATCCTCGGGCACCCCGGCAGGGTCGCCGCGATCAAGCGGCGCCGTCGAGAAGCCGAGCGCGCCGTCATACATCGCCTCGCGGATCAGGCGCTGCATCGCGGCCATTTCCTCGGCTGTCGCCTCGCGCTCCATCGCCGCTTCGCCCATCACATAGCGGCGGATGCCGGAATGGCCGATCAGCGTGCCGACATTGATTCCGCGCTTTTTGCCGAGCGCATCGAGATAGTCGCCGACCGATTCCCACGTCACATCGACACCGGCCTTCAGCACCGGCAAGGGGATCTGCTCGGCGTCAGAGAAGAATTCGAGATACCACTCGGCATCCCCCGGCCGCACCGGCGCGATGACCTGGCCGCACTGGCCGACGATGACCGTCGTGTGGCCGTTATGCACCCACGAGCCGCAATAAGGGTCCCACACAGCCTGCGGATCGAAATGGGTATGGTGGTCGATAAAGCCCGGCGCGACGACGCGGCCGGCGGAATCGATCGTGCGCGCCGCGACGGCGCCGTTGTATTTGCCGACGCCGACAATCCTCCCCTGGTGCACCGCCACGTCGGCCTCGAATGCCGGCTCGCCCGAACCGTCGACGACGCGCCCGTTCTTTATGATCAGATCGTACGCCATTGCGTTTGCCTCCTGGTTTCCCCCTGGATTCGCGCGCCAAGCCGCGCCAGCGGGCCGCGTTACCCGGGCACGATCGCCCACCCAGTCTTTCAAAAGCCCTTGACAAGCAGATTACGCTAATGGGAGCGCCGGGGTTAGCACTTATCCTCGGGTCCGCTATGCGCCGACCGGCCCCTCTCCCGCATTGCGGGAGAGGGAGGGGCCCAGCGCGTAGCGACGGGAGGGTGAGGGCAAGCCGGCGAGCGCCCTGGAATCCGCCCCTCGCCCCGACGCTCTCCCCCCGGTGGGGGCGAGCGAGATCGCCGAGTCAGCGCAGGCGGGCAGCAACCGCCGGTAGGGCGGCGATGTCGACGCCGTTTTTCGCGCCGAGCGCGACCAGCGCCGCCGGGTCGTCGCCCTCGCGCAAGCGGGTCAACGCCCAGAGGAGGGTGGAGCGGGTGCCGGTGCGGCAATGGACGACAAGCGGCGTCGGCGCCGACTGCAAGAGCGCGGCGAACGCGTCGACATCCGCTCGCGTCAGCGTCGCCGCGGTGAACGGGATGTGGTGGTAGGCGAGTCCGCGCGCCTCGGCGAGCCGGCGTGCCTCGGCCGCCGTGAGCTGGCCGGGGTCTTCGCCGTCAGGACGGTTGTTGACGATCGTGCGCACGCCGGAATCGGCCAGCGCCTCGATGTCACCGCGGTCGAGGTTGCCGGCGGCGGCGATGCCGGGGGCAAGAGGCATCAAGGAGGACGAAGATGAACGCATCGGGCGGCTCCGCAACAGGGCGGCGAACAGGTTCGCAGCCCGCCGCCACCCCGTCATGCGAAAAATGCCGCCGGCGGAAAAATGCGCCGGCCGATCAGGCGGCGAACTGGCCCGGCCGCTGCACGAGATCGCCGGCGCGGACCCAGAAGCGCTCGAGCCGGCGCAACGTCACGATGACGTTTTGCAGGTCGCCCTCCTTGATCGCCGTCTGGGCCAGCATCTCGATGTGGCGGCGGTGCATGACACTGAGCCGGTCGCGCAGCGCGCGGCCCTTGTCGGTCAGCTTGACGTGGATCGAGCGGCGGTCGTGCACCGAGCGCTCCTGCACGAGATAGCCGTTCTCGACCATCTTCTTCAGATTGTACGACACGTTCGAGCCGAGATAGCAGCCGCGCAGCGTCAGCTCGCCGACCGTCATCTCCGCATCGCCGATGTTGAACAGCATCAGCCCCTGCACGTTGTTGATGTCGTGCACGGCAATCCCATCGAGCTCGAGCTTGACGACTTCGAGAAAATGACGGTGAAGCCGCTCGACCAGCGAAATCACCTCAAGATATTCATTCGTCATGACAGCCTCGTCCGCGGCGTTGCAGACGATACGTTAACCCTAATTTCGTTAAATTTTCGTTGTCATTTACCGGCTTCCGATCGACGGATGAACTGCATGATGCCGGAGAAATCGAGCCCGCCGGCGCCGCCATCGACATAGAGCTGGTAAAGATTGGCCGCCGCCGCGCCGAGCGGCGTCGCCGCCGCGGTGGCGCCCGCCGCTTGCTGCGCCAGCCGCAGATCCTTCAGCATGTTGGCCGCGGTGAACCCGGCCGCGTAGCCGCGGTTCGACGGCGCCGCCGGCACCGGCCCTGGCACCGGGCAATAACCGGTCATCGCCCAGCACTGGCTGGTCGAGGTGCTGCAGATGTCGAACAAGGTCTGCGCCGGCAGGCCGAGCTTTTCGGCGAGGGCGAAACCCTCGCACACCGCGATCATCGAGGCGGCGAGGATCATGTTGTTGCAGATCTTGGCGCTTTGGCCGTTGCCGGAGGGGCCGGCATGGACGATCGTCCGGCCCATCGCCCGGAGCAGCGGCTCGGCGCGGGCGAACGCCGAGGCCTCGCCGCCGACCATGAAGGTGAGGGTTGCCGCCGCCGCGCCGATCGTGCCGCCCGACACCGGCGCGTCGAGCATCTGCAAACCCTTCGCGGCCGCCTCGGCGGCGACGAGCCGCGCGGTCTCGACGTCGATCGTCGAGCAGTCGAGCAGGAGGGCGCCGGGCTTGGCGCGGGCGATGACGCCGTCGGGGCCGAGATAGACCGCACGCACCTGCGGCCCGGCCGGCAGCATCGTGATCACGATGTCACCGGCGGCGGTGGCTTCGGCGGCGCTCGCTGCGGCGTGCCCGCCATTCTCCGCCAGCGTCGCGACGGAAGCCGCGACGAGGTCGAAGCCGGTCACATGGTGCTGCGCCTTCACCAAATTGGCCGCCATCGGCGCACCCATATTGCCGAGGCCGATAAAGCCGATCTTCGCCATTGGCCGGTCTCCTTCCTTCCCTGCGCCGCACGCATCGAACCCTAGTTCTACCCGATCTTAGCGCCCTGCTGGACCGGGCAGCTACTCACGCCAGGGCGGAGGGGCGGGGGCTGGTGTCGCACGCGGCGATCATCGCGCCGATCATGCGGTGCTGCATCGCGCGCAGCGGCTCGGAACCTGCGGCGTCGTCCCACAGATTGACCCGTTCGTGCGGGTCTTCCTGCAGATCGTAGAACTCGCCCCAGGGAACCCCGTCATAGACGCTCAGCCGGTGGCGCTCGGTGACGAGTGTGCGTACCCGCACCCGCGACGGGAAGCCCATATAGACGCGCTGGCCTTCCTCCTCGATCAGCAGGGCGTCGCGCAACGGCCCACCCGTGCCGTTGATCGCGCCGATGAGCGAGAGGCCCTGCATCCCGTTGAAGGGGGCCATGCCGGCGCGTTCGAGGATCGTCTGGGCAATGTCGATCGTCCCGGCGAGCGAATCGCGGCGTGTGCCGCCGCCCGGCGCCGCAGGATCGGCCCAGATGAACGGGACCCGGATCAGCGACTGATAATGGATCGGCCCTTTGAGCAGCAGCTGGTGGTCGCCCATGTAGTCGCCGTGATCGGCGGTGAAGATCACGACAGTATTGTCGGCGAGGCCAAGCGAATCGAGCCGCGCCAGGATCCGGCCGATGGCGTCGTCGATCATCGCGATCATGCCGAAGGTCAGCGCCGTCGCCTGGCGCACCTCAGCTTCGGTGGCGGCGAACAACGCCGGCGAGTTGGCGTTGCGCGCGCCGCTGTCGCGCGCGTCGAGCAGATGGGCGAGATGCGGTGGCGCGCGGTCGCGGTCGAAATGCCAGCTTTCTGGCAGCACCATATCGGCGGCGCGGTAGAGGTCCCAATAGCGGCCGGGCGGGGTGAACGGGTGATGCGGGTCGGGAAACGAGCATTTGAGCAGAAACGGCCGGTCGGGCGTCCGGGCGAAATCGTCGAGCCGCGCAATCGTCCGCTCGGCGACATAGCTGGTCGGGTAAAGCTCTTCCGGGATGCGCGTGCGCCAGGCCTGCGGCGCGACGATGTCGTTCGACGGCAGCGCATTCTTCGCCCCGCGCAACGAATCGGGGTCGGCATGGCGTTCGGCGAGCCAACCCGTGTAGTGGCCGTCGACCTGGTCGCCGTGCATGATCGCCAGATCGACCGATTCGAACCCGTAATAGGGTAAATCCATCGTCCGGCCGGGGTCGCGGCGCCAGCGCGCAGCGTATTCCTGGTCGTAGCGTCCGGGCTCCGGCGCGTTGGCCTCGTCGAGCTCTGGCGGCGGCTTGGCCAGCGCAGGATCGCGCGCATCTGACACCAGGGCGGGGCGGTCGAGCATGTTCTGCAGATGCGACTTGCCGACCATCGAAGTGCGGTATCCCGCCCGGCGCAGCAATTCGACAAAATTCGTCGCCCGCAGCGACAACGGAATGCCGTTATGGCGCACGCCGTGCGCCGACGGCAGGCGGCCGGTCATCAGCGTCGCGCGGTTGGGCATGCAGATCGGCGTCGCGACGTAAAACCGGTCGAAGGCGACGCCGCGCTCGGCGATGCCGTCGATGTGCGGCGTCCGCAGGATCGGATGGCCGGCACAGCCGAGGTGATCGGCGCGTTGCTGGTCGGTCATGATCAGGAGAAAGTTCGGCCGCGCCATTTGTCTGTGCCTCTCGTTTCAATCAAACTGCAGCTCATCATCGGCGAGCGGCACAAAATAGCCATCGACAATGGCAGGGCCGACCTCGGCGAGCGTCGGCGGATGCCAGCGCGGGCGCTGGTCCTTGTCGACCAACGCGGCGCGCACGCCCTCGTAGAAATCATGGCCCGCCATGACGTGCTGGGTCAGCCGATATTCGAGGGTGAGCGCCGCCTCGATGTCAAAGCCCCGGCCGACGATCAGCTGGCGCAGCGTGATCTTGAGGCTGGTCGGCGATTTGGTGAGCAGGCCGGCGCGAGTCTCCGATGCCCACTCGGCGTCGCCGCTGCCGGCCGCCGCCTCGCCTGCTAGCGCTTCGAGCACCGCCTCGACGGTGTCCGCGGCAAAACAGCGGTCGATGGCGACGCGGCGCGCGGCCAGCGGCGGCTCGCCCGGATCGCTATGGAACGCGGCGAGAAGATCGCCAACCTGCGCGCTCTCCTCGCCGGGCCGCCACGCGATTTGGCCGAGCGCGTCGACCAGCGCCGGCACGCGCTCGCGCGGTACAAAATGGGTGGCAAAGCCACAATAAAGCGTATCGGCCGGGCCGAGCCGCGCGCCGGTCAACGCGAGGTAACGGCCGACACGTCCGGGCGCCAGGTTGAGGAAGCGGGTCGCGCCGACATCGGGGAAGAGGCCGATCCCGGTCTCCGGCATCGCCAGCATCGTCCGCTCGGTGGCAATGCGCCAGGCGCCGTTGACGGATATCCCGGCGCCGCCGCCCATCGTGATGCCGTCGATGATCGCGACATGGGGCTTCGGGAACCGGTGGATGCGCCGGATCAGCTGGTATTCCTCGCGGAAGAACGCGGAGGTCAGCCTCGGGTCGCCGGCGATGCCGCGGCCGGCCTCGTAGATCGCCCGGACATCGCCCCCGGCGCAGAACGCCCGCTCACCGGCGCCGCGGATCACGACTGCCTGCACCGCCGGGTCGTCCGCCCATTGCCGCAGCATCGGGTCGAGCCGCCGGTACATGCCGAGGGTGAAGGCATTGAGCGCCTGCGGCCGGTTGAGGGTGACGGTCGCGATCCCGCCATCGCGGCCGAACAAGATGTCGCTACTGGTCATTCGCGGCCGTCGGCGCTCAAGACAGACAAATCCTCACGTTTGACTCCTGAGCGTTGTCTCGTGGATGCCCGGCCCGAGGCCGGGCACAAACGAGAGCGATTCATTGCTATTGCGTTCATGGCCGGGCTCCGGCGGTGCTGATGACGGCGAATGAGACAATCTGCAAGGACCTTCTCAGCGCCGAGATGACCGCCGCCGAGTATGCAGTCTGCATTTGTCGCACGGTGATGCGAGTTAGGCTAAGGCTAGGCTTAAATGCGCTCCGCGGGGGCCTGGCCAAACAAGCCATAGGGCCGCGCCATCAGCATCGCCATCATCAGCAGGTAGGAGGCGATGATGCCGAACCCGCCACCGAGTTGCGGGTCGAGATAGCCGGCGCCGAGGCTTTCGAGGATACCGATCAGCATCGCGGCGATGATTGTGCCGGGCAGGCTGTCGAGCCCGCCGATGATGACGATCGGGAAGATCTTGAGCCCGACCAGCGCCACACCGAAACCGGCGCCGGCGCAGAAGACCCAGAGGGTTCCGGCGGCAACCGAGATCGCGCCAGCGAGCGCCCATACGAGCGCAAAGAGCCGGCTCAGATCAATCCCCGAGGCCATCGCCGCCTGCGGATCATCGGCAATCGCACGGAGCGCAACGCCGGTTCGGCTGCGCTGGTAAAACCACGTCACCAGCGCAATGACGATTGCCGCGATCGCCGCAGCGATGAGCTTTTCGCGCGCGATCGGAACGCCGTAGGCAACCAGAGGGTCCGTCGGGAGCGGCAGCTGAAGGGCGCCCGACTTTCCGGCGAAGATCAGCGTGGCGGTACCCCGCATCAGGGCGCCGAGACCGATTGTCACCATGATCAGCGCGATGGCCGGGCGGTTTGCCAGACGCTGGACAACGATCATATTGAAGGCAATGCCGAGCGCGGCCATGCCGGCGATCGCGAACACAATGCCGCCGGCTGATCCCAGCCCGATCGCCTGCTGGCCGGTAGCAGCCAGCAGGGCGCCGAACATAATCCATTCGCCGAGGGCGAAATTGATCATCCGCGACGATTTGTAGACGACGACGAAGGTGAGCGCGATCAAGGCGTAGATCGCGCCCGATAGCGCACCCTCGATCAGCAGCGAGAGAAAAAAGATCGGCAGTTGGGGCAGCAGCTGCGACTCAATAGTTCTGAAACGCTTCTTGGATCACGGTGATGTCGCGCGTCGTCGTCAGCATCAGCATCAGGAGGATGCGGGCCTTTTGCGGCGTGAGATCCTCGCCGGCGACGACGCCGGTCTCGCGCAATCGGCGGCGCGGCGCGACGCGGCCGGTCGCCCGGCTGCATTGCACGACGACGATCCCCGATTTGGCCGCCTCGATAAAGGCGCTCTGCTGCGCCGGGCTCGGGCTGCCTGGCGCGAAGCCGGCCGAGATGAGCCCCTTCGCGCCGGCTTTGACCGCCGCCTCGACAAGCGCGCCGTCGGCGCCACCATAGGAATAGAGGATATCGACGCGCGGCAACGCGGTGATCTCACGCGTGGCGAACGGCGTGTCCGGCATGTGCGCCTTCAACGGCGCGCGGTAGAAATGCGGGCCGTCACCGTCGACATGGCCGAGCGCGCCGTAATCGAGCGAGCGGAAGGTCTGCACCCGATACGTCGAGGTCTTGACGACATCGCGTGCCGGGTGGATCTCGTTGTTGAGGACGACCAGCACGCCCAGGCCCCGCGCCTCGGGAGAGCCGGCGACTTGCAGCGCGTTGACCAGGTTGGTCCCGGCGTCGGTGCCGAGCGCGCTCGCCGGGCGCTGCGCTCCGACCAGCACGACCGGCCGGGCGACGCCGAGCGTCAGATTGAGAAAGAACGCAGTCTCTTCGAGCGTCGCCGTGCCGTGCGGGATGACGAACCCGGCGATCGCCGGGTCCTCGGTCGCGATGCGGTGGATCAAG
>DASYUS010000082.1:0-6970 GCA_036000945.1 Allostellaceae bacterium | reverse complement strand
GGTCGCTTCGCGACCTCCTCAGGATGACGGGAAAATCAGTGCCAAACACCAACCTTCGTCATCCTGAGGAGCACGCCGAAGGCGTGCGTCTCGAAGGGCGCGAGCTGGTTCTGCAGCCCCGCGACCCGCTGGCCGTCTATATCCATTGGCCGTTCTGCCGGTCGAAATGCCCATATTGCGACTTCAACAGCCATGTCCGCGAACGTGTCGATTCGGCCCGCTGGACCCGCGCGCTGCTCCTCGACCTCGAACGCCAGGCTGCGCTGGCGCCCGATCGGGAGGTCGTCTCGATCTTCTTCGGCGGCGGTACGCCGTCGCTGATGATGCCGGAGACGGTCGCGGCGCTGATCGAGCGGGTCCGAGCGCTGTGGCCGGTCGCGCCCGATCTCGAAGTGACGCTGGAAGCCAACCCCAATTCCGCCGAGGCCGAGCGCTTCGCCGGCTTTGCCGCCGCCGGGGTCAATCGGCTGTCGCTCGGCGTCCAGGCGCTCGATCCGCAGGCGTTGCGTTTCCTCGGCCGCCGGCACGACCGCGACGAGGCAGTTGCGGCGATCCGCCTCGCCCAAAGCATCTTCCCGCGCACCTCGTTCGACCTGATCTACGCCCGGCCCGGACAGAGCATCGCGGCATGGGACGAAGAACTCGACGAAGCCCTGAGTCTTGCCGGCGAGCACCTCTCGCTCTACCAGCTGACGATCGAGCCCGACACAGCCTTTGGCAACCGGGCCGCCCGCGGCGAGACGCTGGCCGCCAACGAGGAGACCGCCGCGGCGTTGTTCGAGGCGACGCAGACGCGGCTCGCGGCGGCCGGTTTGCCGGCCTACGAAATCTCCAACCATGCCCGGCCCGGCGCCGAGTGCCGCCACAACCTCGCCTACTGGCGCTACGAGGATTACCTCGGCGTCGGTCCCGGCGCGCACGGCAGGGTGACGCGCGCCGGCACGAAGATCGCGACCCGTCAGCTGCGCGCTCCCGAAGCCTGGCTGGCGGCGGTCGAGGCGAGCGGCACGGCGCTCGACGAGATGACCCCGATCGCACGCGACGAGGCGGTCGGCGAGATGCTGATGATGGGACTGCGCCTCGTCGAAGGCGTTTCGCGCCGGCGCCTCGAAAGCCTAGCCGAATGCGATGTCGAGGCGTTGTTCGCCGGCGCGCTGCCGCGCCTCGTCGAAGCCGGGTTTCTCACGCTCGATGCCGACCGTCTTGCGGCAACCGCTGCCGGGCGCCAGCGGCTCAACGCCGTGCTTGGCGTGCTACTCGGTTGACACGATTGGCTTCGTTGTCAGTACGAAAAATCGCGGAAATTCTGCGGCGCCGGGCTGACGACGACATTGCCCCTGGGCTCGGTCTCGAGCACCGCGAGGCCGCGCTGCACCAGCCCTTTCTGGGTGAAACGGAACAGCCCGTCGACCCCGGAGAACCCGTTCGGATTGAGGATGGCTTCCTGCGAGAACGGCTCGGGGCTGCCGCTCTTGCCGAGCGCAGCGGCGAGCGCGGCGGCATCGAAGGCGAGCGAGGCGAGCCGTGGCGCCGGATGGCCGTAGGTCGCCTCGAAGCGGCGCTCGAATTCGCGCCGCGCTTCCGGCGGCGATGCGGCAAACCAGCCGCCATAGAGCGCCGGCTCGCCGGCGATCGAGGGATCATCCCACAGCCCGCTGCCGAGCAGCCGCACCCGCGACGTGTCGAGCCCCGCCTCGGTCAGCTGACGCGCGATCTGTTTCAGCTGCGCCCCGCCCTCGGGGAGCAGCAGCGCATCAAACGGGGCGCCCGCCGCTGTCGGCGACGCGGCCGGATCCGACGGCAGCAGGCGCTTTATCGCCGCCGCGGCATCGGTCGCCCGCGGATCGAGGTATTCGACCTTGACGACCGACCCGCCGCTCGCGGTCGCCGCCTCGCGCAGCGCGTCGCTCATCAGGCGGCCATATTGCGAATTGGGCGCCAGGGCGGCAAACCGCTTGAGCCCCCGCTCGCGCGCGAACGAGACTTCGCGCACCACCTCCTGGCCCGGCAGGAACCCCATCAGGAACAGATTGCCGCCGGCGAGCTGGGTCGCCGTGGAAAAGGCAATGATGTTGACCTTGGCGTCGCGGGCGACCGGCTTGACCGCTTCCACCTCGCCGGCAACCAAGGGTCCCAGGATCAATTTCGCGCCTTCGGTGATGGCCGAGCGAGCGGCGCTGGCGGCGCCCGCGGGAGTGCCGGCGGTATCGCGCGGGATCAGCGTCAGCCGGTCGTTGTCGGTGGTGAACAAGGCGAGCTGGGCGGCCTCCAGCATCGCCTTGCCGAGGTCGGCATTGGCGCCCGACAGCGGCACGAGGAGTGCCACCTTGAGCGTTCCTGCGCCGGAGGGCGGAGCGAGCGGCTCCGCCGCACCCGGCGGCGGCAGTTTCGCGCCAGCAAAGGGCTGTTGCGGCGGGCCGACCGGTGCCGGTACGGTACGCCCGCCCCCGCAGGCGGCCAGCGCGAACAACAGTGCGAAAGCAATCAGAATTGAGGCGATCCGCGGAACACGCCAGCGCTGCACGGGTTGCCTCCGGCAAGGATGCGATTGCCGGCGCGGACCCTAACCATCGCACCGCCGCAAGTAAACCCGGCCGAACGCGATTTGCCCGCGTACCCGAACCCGTGCGGCCCGCCCGCGACGATCCCGACGATATTGAACCGGACGCCTGGACCCCGAGGCACACGCTGGCGCCAGGGCTTCATCTGGTCGCCACCCCGATCGGCAACCTGGGCGACATCACCGTGCGGGCGCTCTGGGTGCTGCGCCATGTCGATCGCATCCTGTGCGAAGACACCAGGGTCACCCAGCGCCTCCTCGCCCGCCACGGCATCGACAAGCCCCTCGACCCTTATCACGACCACAACGCCGACCGCGTGCGCCCGGCCATCCTCGACGGACTGCGCGGCGGCGCGACGCTCGCTCTCGTCAGCGACGCCGGCACGCCGCTCGTCGCCGACCCCGGCTTCAAGCTGGTGCGCGCCGCGCTCGCCGACGATCTGCCGGTCACCGCGGCGCCCGGCCCGTCGGCCGCGCTGACCGCGCTCACGCTCTCGGGCCTGCCGCCTGAACCATTTCTGTTCGCCGGGTTCCCGCCGCCGCGTTCGGCGGCTCGGCGGCGCGCCCTGGCGATCTGGGCCGATCTCACCGCGACCCTGGTCTTCTTCGAGGGCCCGTCGCGTCTTGCCGCTTCGCTCGCCGACATGGCTCTGCTCTTCGGCGACCGCAGCGCCGCCGTTGCCCGCGAGCTGACCAAGCGCCACGAGGAAATCCGCCGCGGCCGCCTCGGCGCGCTGGCTGAGCATTACCGCGCCGCCGGCACTCCGCGCGGCGAGGTCGTGATTGTCGTCGGGCCGCCGGAACCGTCGGCGCCCGCCGCAGAAAGCGACGTCGAGGCCCGGCTGCGCGCGCTCCTGGCCGAGCACAGCCTGCGCGACGCCGTTGCCCGGCTGGCCGGCGAGACCGGCATCCCCCGGCGGCTGCTTTATGAGCGCGCGCTGGCGTTGCAGCAACGCGACGCCGCGCCATGAGAGGCGCCGGCCGCCAGCTCTCCAGCCGGCACCGGGCGCAGCGCCGCGGGCGCCTTGCCGAAGCGCTGTGCCGCTGGCACTTGCGGCTGCGCGGCTGGCGTATCGTCGCTGTCGACTGGCGCTGCCCGTCGGGCGAGATCGACATTCTCGCTCGCCGCGGCCGCGTGCTCGCCGTCATCGAGGTCAAGTCCCGCGGCGATTTCGCCAGCGCCGCCGGCGCCGTGCTGCCGCGTCAGCGCCGCCGCATTGCCCGCGCCGCCTCGGCCTTCCTGATGACGCGCCCGGACCTTGCCGAATTGGCGCTGCGCTTCGACGTGATGCTGGTGACGCCGCTGCGTCCGCCGCGCCATATGGCGGATGCGTGGCGCGACGAATGATTCGCCGGCGCGAGGCGGCTCGGCAGATGGGGAGTTGCGGATCTGGCCGAGCGTCGACGCGCGTGCCGTCGCCCGCTCTTGGCGCAGTTTGGTGAAAATCCGACAATGCGGAGACACCGTTGACGTGGGGGGCGTCATGTCAAGATTTCACCTGATTGCGAGGTTGGGCCGTATCGTGCTGCTGCTGATCGCGCTTCCGTTGGCCCTTGGGGGATGCGCCGGGGTGCTTGTCGTCGGCGGCCTCGCCGCGGCCGGGGGGGCCGGCTACGCCGCCGGGCAGGAGCGCGGCGTCAACGGCGCGACGAGCGACTTTGCGATCAAGACCGACATCGAGAAGGCGCTGATCGCGGCAGACCCGCAACTCCAGGCTCGCGTGACCACGACGGTCTATGGCGGCCGCGTCCTGTTGACCGGTCGGGTCCCCAGCGAGCAGATGAAAGCCGCCGCCGCGCAGATCGCCCGCCAAACCCGTGATGTCCGCACGGTCCATGACGAGCTCGAGGTGGCCGCGGCGGAAGGTATGTGGGACGACGCGAAGGACGCCTGGATAACCACTAGGGTGCGCTCGGAGATGGTCTTCGATCCCGATGTCAAATCGGTCAACTACACGATTGATACGGCAAACGGGTCGGTCTACCTGATCGGCTCGGCGCGCTCCCAAGGCGAGCTCGACCGCGCCACCCGGATCGCGCGCTTCGTGCCGGGGGTAAAGCGCGTGGTGTCGTATGTCGAGCTTCGGGGCAGCGGGCCGGTTGCGGCCGGAACGTCGCCGGCGCCATCGACGTATGGCTCGTACGGCCCGAGCGCGACGCCGCAGGGTTCGATCGAGGTGCAGAAGCTGTAATGTCGATTGGATGAAATGAGCGAGCTGCCCGACGCCTTCGATCTGCAGCAATGCGAGAGTTACCTGCGCGGGCTCGCGAGAAGCGCCTCGCCGATTCTGCCGATCGCCGAGGCCGCGCTGGCGCTCGCCTCGTTCGAGCGGCCGCGTGTTGGACTGGCACGCTACCGCCAGCATCTCGCGGCCCTCGCCCGCGATGTCGGCCGGCACGGCGGCGCGCAGGGTGAGGCCCAAGGCAGTCTCGCGGCGCGGGCCGCGGCGCTCAACGAGATCATGCTGCTGAAATACGGCTATAGCGGCGATGAATTGACCTATGACGATCTGCAGAACGCCAATCTGATGCGGGTCGTCGATCGCCGGAAAGGGTTGCCGGTCGCGCTCGGCATCCTCTATCTGCACGCCGCGCGGGCGCAGGGCTGGGACGCGGTCGGCCTCGCCTTTCCCGGGCATTTCCTGATCCGGCTGACCGAAGGCGCCGAGCGGCTGATCCTCGACCCGTTTCACGGCGGCCGCATCTGCGACGCGGCGGGGTTGCGCGACCTCTTGAAGGCAATGGCCGGGCAGGCGATCGAGCTGTTACCCGAACATTACGCGCCGGTCGCCGATCGCGATGTGCTGCTGCGCCTGCAAAACAATCTGAAATCGCGCCTGTTGCAGGCGGGCCATCACGAGCGCGCGCTGCGCGTTGTCGAGACGATGCTGATGCTGGCGCCCGACCTCGCCGAATTGTGGCACGAGGCCGGGCTGCTCAACGCCCGGCTCGGCAACATGCGCGCCGGGATGAACGCGATCGAGGAGTTCATCTCGCGCGCCCCCGAAGGCAACGCCCGCCACCAGGCGGCCGCGTTCCTGCAACAGCTCAAGTCAAAGCTGAACTGAAGACCGGGCGCTAAAAGGGCAACCGGGTGGCGGCGCGCACCAGGCATCCGATCGAGCCGCCGGGCTTGCCGGCCGGACTGGCCGCCTATCGGCGAACCGCGGTCTTTGATCAGGACACGATCCCGGCCGGCCTGCGCCATGGGCACCGCACCCGGGCCGGTGTTTGGGGCCTGATCACGGTGATCGAGGGCAGGCTGCGGTTTCGCCAGCTCGATCCGGTCGCCGAAGCGCTCCTCGTGCCGGGCCAGCCGGGGATCGTCGCGCCCGAGCAGCCGCACGAGGTCGAGCCCGACGGTCCGGTGCGATTTTTCGTCGAGTTCTACCACCGGGGCGACCAACCCTGAGCTGGTGCGGACGGGGGGAGTCGAACCCCCACTCTCTTACGAGAAGCAGATTTTAAGTCTGCTGCGTCTGCCGTTTCGCCACGTCCGCCGCGCGGCACCTAATCCTCGGCCACTCCTTCCTGCGGGTCGCCGCCGCAGGCGCGGATCAATCCCTTCAGCTCCTCGACCGCCGCAGCGATCCGCTCTCGCTCGGTGCCGCGCACCACCAGCGTGACGCCGAAATCGCTGCGCCGGAAATACGGGTAGGAGCCGATCTCGAGATCGTCGTAGCGCGCCTGCAGCGCCGCCAGATCCTGCGCGATCGTCCCCTCCCCGAGGGCGCAACTGACGCTGCGGCTGAAGACTTTGGCGCCGCCCGTGAGGTGGTGCTGCAACTCGCGGAAGATCGCCTGCATGATCTGCGGCACGCCGGGCAGCACGAAGACGTTGCCGATGCGGAACCCCGGCGCGCGCGAGATCGGGTTGAGCAAGAGGGCGGCGCCTTCGGGCACCTGCGCCATGCGGAGCCGCGCCGCGTTGAGGCCGCCCGGCGGATAATGGCTTTCGAGGATCCGCCGCGCCTCGGGATGGATGACCAGCGGGACCCCGAATGCCTCGGCGATGCAGGAAGAGGTGATGTCGTCGTGGGTCGGGCCGATCCCGCCGGTGGTGAAGACGTAATCGAACTTGCCGCGTGCCTCGTTGACGGTGCCGACGATCGCATCGGGATCGTCGGCGATGACCCGCGCCTCGCGCAGCCGGATGCCGACCTCGTTGAGCCCCTGGGCGAGAAAGGCGAGGTTTGCGTCCTGGGTCCGCCCGGAGAGGATCTCGTTGCCGATGATCAAGACGCAGGCGGTGACCGTTTGCGGTTTCGGTTCGGCCTCGTTCATTGGCTCCTCGGGCGCAGCCGACGGGATTGGCGGCGGCTCTCTTCATAGGCAAAGCCGCGCTGGCGTACAACACGCGCCGAGTGGATGGAGGACCGCCCGATGCGGATCGTCGTGATCGGCACCACC
>DASYUS010000081.1:0-3080 GCA_036000945.1 Allostellaceae bacterium | reverse complement strand
AAGAGCGGCCCGTCGCCGGCCCTGAACACACGCTCGCTGGTCGGGCTGTTCTTGATGATGCTGGCGCTCTTCATCCTGCTCGTCAGCATTTCCCGCCCGACTCAGGAGCGCGCACGCGCCGTGATGTTCGGCATCGCCGCCGCGTTCAACCCCAATGCCGCGTCCGGCACCGGCCGCTCGGCCCTCGACATGCCGCGCGGCGATGCGCCGACACCGGGCTTCCTGCCCGACATGGGCCGCCTTGTCGCGACTGCGATCCCGCTCGCCGATGCCGAAGATATTCGCGACGGCAAGCGGCTGCGCATCACCGTTCCCGCGACGTCCTTGTTTGTCGGCAGCACCGATGAGCTGAAGCCGGAGGCCGAGAAGCTGCTCTCCTCGATCGCGCAGGCCATGGCACGCCAGCCTCAGGGGTATCGCTACGAAGTCGAATTCCTGGTCGCGCGCGGCGTGACGCCCGAGCGCCGCGTCGCGATCGGCCGTGCCGGCGCCGTCGGCCGCGCCCTGGTCGCCGAGGGCACGCCGATCAACTGCATCTCCGTCGGCCTGCTCGCGACCGCGCGCGACAGCGCGATCTTCCTGTTCCAGATCCGCGACCTTGCGCCCGCGTCTAAGGAGCCCGGCCGGTCATGAGCGGCGACGAATTCATCAGCGCCGAATACAAGCCACCCGGCGATCCGATCTGGCTGATCACCTTTGCCGATCTGATCTCGCTGCTGCTGACCTTCTTCGTGCTGATGTTCAGCATGTCCTCGCTCGAAAACGCCAAATGGCAACGCGTCAACGCGCTCCTGTCGACGCGCAGCGTGCCCGACACCACCGACGACATGACCGCCCAGGGTGCGGCGCGCAACCTGCCGGTCGTCGAGACGCGCTATGCTGCCGATCTCGATTATCTGGCGGCGGTGTTCGGCCGGCAGTTGGCGAAGGATGCGACACTTGCCGGCCTTGCCGTCACGCGGCTCGACGATCGTCTGGTCATCACGCTGCCGGTCGATCTTGTTTTCGCGAGCGGGCAGGGCGAGCTCGACCGCCGGGGCCAGCAGGTGATGTTCGTGCTGGGCGGTGCGCTGCGCAATATCGGCAATCAGATCGACATCCAGGGTCACACCGATCCTCAGCCGCTGCGCGCGGCGCAGTTCCCGTCCAACTGGGAGCTGTCGCTGACCCGGGCCGGCTCCGTCGCCGCGGCGCTGATGCGCGCGGGCTATATGCGCGAACCCGCCGTGCTGGGCTTCGCCGATGCCCGCTTCGACGAAGTGGCCCCCGACAAGCCCGAAGAGGTGCGCCGCCGCATGGCGCGCCGTGTCGACATCGTCATCCGCCCGTTCCGGGCTGAAACCGTACGAGGAATGCCGTGAGCCGCCGTCTGCAAATCCTGGCCGCCGCCCTGGCCTGTGCTGTCTGGTGGGCAGCGCCTGCCCTGGCCGCCGACGATCCCGCCCGCCTGCCGGTGCGCTTCGGCGTGCACCCGACCTTTGAGCGCATGGTGTTCGACTGGCCCCAGCCGGTCGAATATCGCGTCGACACCAAGGACGGCATCACGACGGTTTCCTTCGAGCGCAACGCCAAGCTCGACGCAGCGGCGCTGATTGCCGGCCTGACGCGCGTCGCCGGTGGCGTCGCGGTGCGCGAGGAGGGCGGCCAGCTCAAGCTGGCCATGACCCTGACCGACGGCATCCGCCTTCGCCATTTCCGCAACGGAAACAAGGTGGTCTTCGACTTCTCGAAGGCGACAGATCAACAGGCTGCGCCGACACCCGAGGCCAAGCCGGTGCAAAAAGCCGCCGTACCGCCAGCCCCGCCCAAGGCCGAGAAGCCTGCCGCCGCGGCTTCGAAGCCCGCCGCGCCGGTAGTAGCCCCGCCCGCCGCCGCAACACCTTCCGTGGCGCCGGCCCCCGCCGCCGCCGCCCCGGCAGCCGCACCCCAGCCGGCCGCCACCCCTCAGCAGACCCTGAAGCCGCGGCCGCTGCGCCGTACCCCGGCCGGGGCACCCGCCGCCGCTGCGCCCAAGCCGGCGCCGTCGGCGGCCTCGCTCGTCCCGAAGACCACCTCCAAGGCCGTGCCGGCGCTACCCACGCCGCAGGTGGCGGCGGCGCCAGCCCCGGCATCGCCGCCGCCAGCCGCCGCCGCACCGACGGCGCTGGCAGCCAACGCAACACCGGCCCCCGCCGCCAAGCCGGCGCCGGCCGCAGCCCCCAAGCCGGCCGGTCCGGTCCAGGTCAATCTGGTGCGCACGCCCGATGGCTACGGTCTTCGCTTCGGCTGGCAGGAGCCCGTCGGCGCTGCCGTGTTCGCGCGTGGCGCCTATGTCTGGGTCGTGTTCGACCGTCCCGGACCCTTGGATATCGCTGCCCTCAAGGCCAAGCCGGAAGACGTGCTGGGCGAGGTCGAGACGTTTCCGGTCAGCGCCGGCACGGCGTTGCGCCTGGCGCCGGCAAACGGCACCTCGGTTGCAGCGCGTCGCGAGGGAACCTCCTGGATCGTCGATCTCGGCCGCATCCCGCGCAACACGGAAGAGATCAACAACATCGCGCTGCGCAACGTCGAGGACCCGGCGAAGGCGCGCCTGCTGGTGGACCTTCCCGGCGCTCAGAACGTGATGCGCTTACGCGACCCCGAAGTCGGCGACGAGCTGATTGTCGTTCCCAGCGCCGCCAGCGGCGCCTCCGTACCCAACGGCCGGCAGTTTCCGCAGCTGCGCATCCTGCCCACCGCGCAAGGGGCTGCCTTCCAGTCGCTGACCGACTCGCTGACCGCGCGCGCCCTCGGCAATGCAGTGGAGATCACCGCGGGCCAAGGCTTGATCGCCTCGGTTCCGACCGAACCGATGTCGCCGCATGTTCGCGCACCACGCGTGCCGCGCCCGGCACAGCTCTTCGATTTCGCGGCCTGGCGCATCAACGGGCCGTCGCGCTTCACCGAAGACCGTCAGGCCCTGCACCGCGCCGTGTCCAGTTCCACCGACGAGAACCGCACCAATGCGCGCATGGACCTGGCGCGCTTCCTGTTCGCGTACGGCTTGGCGGTCGACGCGCTGGGCGTGTTGCGCCTGATCGATCAGGATGACCCGGGCGTCA
>DASYUS010000080.1:0-2130 GCA_036000945.1 Allostellaceae bacterium | reverse complement strand
GACGCGGTCTATTTCATGATGAACCGGTTTTCGGCGCTGCGCCCCTATACGCCGCCCTCAGACGTGTTCGACATCTTCCGCCGCGAGTTCGAGGCGGCGTACGACGAGGGCGGCATCTTTCAGCTGACGATGCACCCGCATGTCATCGGCTACCGCTCGCGCATCTGGATCATCGAGGAGCTGATCCGCCTCGCCCGGTCGCGCCCCGGCGTGTGGTTTGCCACCCACGCCGAGGTCGCGAAGTGGGCGAAAGAGCACGCCGGCTAGGCGCGCATCGGGCGCCGCGGCGAGCCATCGCGATCGGTCATATCACGCCTGCCGGTGGCGCCTTGACGCCGGGATTCCGCGTCCCCTAATGTCAGCGCGGACCAGAGGAGAGGAGTCCGCAATGAAGCCGACGGCAGTCAGCGACAGCAGCTTCGATGCGGTGGTGCTGCGCGCCACTGAGCCGGTCCTCGTCGATTTCTGGGCGGAGTGGTGCGGTCCCTGCAAGATGGTCGCGCCGTTTCTCGACGAGCTCGCCGCCGACATGGAGGGCCGGGTCACCGTCGCCAAGGTCAACATCGACGAGAACCCGCAGACGCCGCGCAAATACGGCGTGCGCGGCATCCCGACGATGATCCTGTTCAAGGGCGGGCAGGTTGCCGCCACCAAGATCGGCGCGCTGCCGAAGAGCAAGCTCTACCAATGGGTCGAATCGGCATTGTAGGCGCTAGCGCCCGGACCCTCCCCCTCCCCTCGATCACCCGTTCTCGGCGAGCACGACCCCGGCGAGGTGCAGCGAGCCGCAGATCAGCACGCGCCCCGGCTCCTCCTGCCGGACGATGTCGCACAGCCCTTCGGCGACCGACTCCGCCGGCTCGGCTCGTATCCCGACCGAGGTGGCCGCGGCAACGATCGCCTCTGCCGGCAATGGGTTCTCCTCGCCCGGGATGGTGACGCCGCGGAGCGCTCGCACATGGGGCGCCAAAGGGGCAAGGAAACCGGCGGCATCCTTCGTGTTGAGCATGCCGACGACGAGGTCGAGCGGACGATCCCGCCAGCCCGCCGCGACGGCGCCGAGCACCTCGCCGGCAGCCGGGTTGTGGCCGCCGTCGAGCCATAATTCCCAGCCCGGCGGGAGGCTGTCGACGAGCGGGCCGCCCTGCAGACGCTGGAGCCGCGCCGGCCAGTCGATGTGGCGCAGGCCGTCGGCGATCGCGGCGGCGGACAGCGAAAACCCGGAGAGCTGCTCCAGACAGGCGATCGCCGTGCCGGCGTTGACGATCTGGTGTGCGCCGAGCAGCGAGGGCGCCGGCAGGTCGAGCCGCCAGCGCTCGCCCTCGTAGCGCATCCCGGTTGCGGTGCCGGTGCAGCGCCATTCCTTGCCCGACCGGTAGAGCGGCGCACCAGCTGCGGCGGCGCGGGCCGCAATGATCCGCTCGGCGTCGGCCGGCTGCGGCGCGACCACGCCGACAATTCCCGGCTTCAGGATGCCCGCCTTCTCGCCGGCGATGGCGGCGACCGTGTCGCCGAGAAACGCCTGATGGTCGAGCGAGATCGGGGTGATCGCGGTGACCGCCGGACGGTGCACAACATTGGTCGTGTCAAGCCGGCCGCCGAGCCCGACTTCGAGCAACGCAATGTCGGCCGGGGTGCGGGCGAAGGCGAGAAACGCCGCAGCCGTCGTGATTTCGAAAAAGGTGATCGGCTCGCCGCCATTGGCGGCCTCGCATTCTTCGAGCAGGGCGACCAGCGCCGCCTCGTCGATCAGCTGCCCGGCGAGCCGGATGCGCTCGTGAAAGCGCACGAGATGCGGCGAGATGTAGGCGTGGACGCGATAGCCGGCCGCTTCGAGGCAGGCGCGCATCGTCGCCACGGTCGATCCCTTGCCCTTGGTGCCGGCGACGTGGACCACCGGCGGCAGGCTTTCGTGCGGGTTGCCGAGCGCGACGAGCAGCCGCTCGATCCGCCCGAGCGACAGGTCGATCTTTTTCGGGTGGAGCTGCATCAACCGCGCCAACACCCGGTCGCTCGCCGCCTGAGCCTCAGCCATCAGCCTTGCGCCTCGCCTCGCTCTGTCGGAATCAGCGCGACCGGGGTTGCGGCTTCGGTCCGATACGGTTCGCGCAGCAGCGACAGGAGGCGCGC
>DASYUS010000079.1:0-3979 GCA_036000945.1 Allostellaceae bacterium | reverse complement strand
GTGGCGGTGGCCGGGGTCGGGCATTCGCCGGTCGACCGCCGCTGGGACGGCGTCTCGCTGGACCAGACGCTCGGCGCCTACTCGATCCTGGCCTGCCAAAAGGCGATGGACGAGGCGGGCGTCTCGCCGGATCAGATCGACGGCGTCATCTGCTGCGACAGCCATATCGCCGGCGGCAGCGGCGGCTCCGCGTCACGCTGGGCGCCGCGGCCCTATTTCGCCCCGCCCTACGATTCGGAGTGGGGGCTGACGCTCGTCAACGCGCAGTGGCTGATCGCGCAGATGGGCCTCAGCAACGTCAAATTCGCCCCGACCGGCGTGCCGACGATCAGCGAAATGGTCGGCATGGCGGCGCAGGCCGTCGGTGACGGCCTCTGCAGCACCTGTCTCGTCATCTACCCGACCGGCAATCTCGAAGGCCGCTACCGGCGCGGCGGCGAGAACGCCGACGACTACGCCCGGGGCGCCCGCCAATGGACGGCGCCCTGGGGCAATCACGGCGGCAACGATTTCATCAACATCTTCCCGCACGGCCAGTACTGCCGTCGCTACGGCGGCAAGCACGACGACCTCGCCCCGTTTGTCGTCAACCAGCACAGGAACGGGCTCTTGACGCCGTGGGGGTACAACGCCAGCCACAACATGCCGCCTCTGACGATCGAGGATTACCTCAATTCGCGCTATGTGCTGAACCCGCTGCGCCTCTGGGACTGCGACCGTCCGGTCAACGCCTCGGCCGCCTACCTGTTCACGACCGCCGAGCGCGCCCGCGACATGAAGCGGCCGCCCGTTTATGTGCTCAACCACTCGCAGCACAATTTCCGCAAGCGCACCACCCAGGAAGATCTCGACGAGATCGAGGACTGGACCGACCGCGCCGCAAGGCGAATGTACGAGGGCGCCGGGCTCGGGCCCGCCGACGTCGACATCTTCAACCCCTACGACGGCTATGCCCCGATGTCGCAGTTCTTCCTGGAGGCCTTCCAGTGGCACGGCGTCAAGCGCGGCGACGCCTTCCAGTTCTACGCCGGCGACATCCGGGTCGAGGGCCCGCACCCGTTCTCGTCGAGCGGCGGCAATCTGGGGACCGGCCGCTGCCGTACCGCCATGTACACCGACTCGATCGAGCAGCTCCGCGGCACCGCCGGCCCCCGCCAGGTCAAGGTCCGCGCCGAGACCGCGCTCGCCGCCTTCACCACCCCCAGCAGCGGCGGCTGGATCATGTTCGGCAAAGAGCCGAGCTGACGGCGGCTATCGCCGCCGCACAGCAAGGTAGCGGACCGCCAGTTAGCCGCGGACGCGCGGGGCCGCCGGCGGCGGCGGTGGCGGGGCCGGAGAGGCCGTCGGTTGCGGCGGTGGCGGCGCCGGCGGTGGCGGCGCAGCGCATCCCGCGAGCAACGCCGCCGGAATCACGACGGCAATCAGCGCGGCATTACGCAACAGCCTGAGGCGGGTCATTTTTTGGGCAACGTCAGACATCGGTTTCCTCCACAGTTGACAGACGCTGTACGATAGGCAATCGACAAGCGATTGCCAGCAGAATTAATATCGAAGCGGCATTCTGGTTCCCGCCCGCCGCAAAAATCGGTGCCTCATCTCAGCGACGGCGGGAGTCACGGCGCCGCCGCGCTTATCGGTGAGGCTATCTTGTTCCGATCAGGCAGCGTCTCGACGAAAGGCCCCGCGGCGCGCGTCGGACCGATTGCAGGCGGGGCGATTGCGCTCGCCGCAGCATGTGCGTTTGCCGCGCCGGCAGTTTTTGCGGCGGACCCGGCGCCGGGGACGGCTCTCGCGCCACCGGCCGCCTCGATGGCCGCGCGTACCAGCACCGAACTCGGCGATCTGCTCGAAAGCGCTCCCGAGTTCGTCGTCGCGGGCGAACGGCTGAACATCGGATTGCTGCGGCGCTTCTACGCGCGCGGCGGTTTCGCACCGATTTGGACGACCCATCAGTCGCAGGCGAATTCACTGATGGAGGCCGTGCTGCGCGCCGGCGATCATGGCCTTGCCCCTGAAATGTTTCACGCAAATTCGCTGCGGTCGTCTGCAACGTTGCCGCCGCTTGACCGGGAACTGTTGCTGTCGGACTCCTTCCTATCCTATGCCGACGCGCTGGCGCGCGGGGCCATGCCGGTCGAGCGCCGACGAGACGACGAGGTTTTGGCGCCTGAGCCGATCGATGTCGCGGCCGCGCTCGACGCCGCCATCGATAGTGCCGATCCCGCAGCGGTCATCGAAGCGCTGGCGCCGACGACGCCGACCTACCGGCTGCTGCGCCAGGCTTTGCAGAATTTTCGCGCGGGCAGCCCGGGCGGCGGCAAGACTGCGGCGACCCGCTTGCGCACGATTGCGGTAAACCTCGAACGGGAACGCTGGCTGCCGCGGCTTCTGCCGGCGGACCGCGTCTGGGTCAACGTCGCCGATCAGCTTCTGGTGCTGTACCGCGGCGATCAGCCGGTTTTCTCCACGCGGGTCATTGTCGGCCAGGATGACAGACGTAATCAGAGCCCCGAATTCCGGGCGACAATCGACGGAATTTGGTTCAATCCGCCATGGAACATCCCGCAAGACATCGCCACCAACGAGATCCTGCCCAAGGCCGGCGGCGACCCGGATTATTTGGCGCGGCGCAACATGGTCATGCTGCCCGATGGCGGGCTGCAGCAGTTGGCGGGACCCAACTCGGCGCTCGGCCATTTGATGTTCGAGATGACGAACCGGTTCGATGTTTACCTGCACGATACCCCGTCAAAGCATCTGTTCAGGCGCGACAACCGCCGCATCAGTCATGGCTGCATCAGGGTGGAGAACCCACGGGAGTTGGCCGCTCTGGTGATGCAGCAGCCGATCGATGCCATCGACGAGGTGATCGCGCCGGGTGACACGACCCGAAGGGCCCTGCCGGTGCCCGTGCCGGTCTTCGTGGTGTACCAGACCGCGTTCGCCGATGCCGACGGCAGGTTGCAGTTTCGCCCGGACGTCTACGCCCGCGACGCGGCGATCTGGCAATATCTGGACCCGAAGCGGCGAGCCGTGGCAGAACGCGAGACGCGCGGCCAACGCGGCGGCTGACGCGGAGCGTTACTCGGCGGCCATTGCCGCGTTCAGTTCCGCTTCCTCCGTCGAAACCTCATGGATCTCATCCACAGTCGGCTTGATCCGGAACCACGCGGCGTAGAGCGCGGGAAGGAAGAGCAGGATCAACACCGTGCCGACCGCCGTGCCGCCGATCAGCGTATAGGCCATCGATCCCCAGAAGACGGAGTGCGTGAGGGGGACGAAGGCCAGCACGGCGGCAAGTGCGGTCAGGATCACGGGCCGCGTGCGTTGCACGGTGGCCTCGATGACGGCGTGATAGTCGTCAAGGCCGGTCGCACGGTTCTCCTTGATCTGTTCGGTCAGGATCAGCGTATTGCGCATCAGGATGCCGGCCAGTCCGATCAGTCCGAGAATGGCGTTGAACCCGAAAGGCTGGTTGAAGGTGAGCAGCATCGGCACGACGCCGACGAGACCGAGCGGTGCTGTCAGCAGCACCATGGCCATCGTCGAGAAGGATCGCACCTGCAGCATGATGACGATCAGCATGGCGGCGATCATGGCCGGGAAGACTTTACCCAGCGCGGTGTTGGCCTTGGCCGCCTCCTCGATCGATCCGCCCATTTCGATGCGATAGCCGGCCGGAAGAGATGCGATCAGCGGCTGAAGGGCCGTCATGATCTGCTTGGAGACTTCTGGAGGCTGGGTCGCCTCATTGATGTCCGAGCGGATGGTGATGGCGGGTGTTCGATCGCGTCGCTTCAGGATCGGCTCTTCCAGGCGGACTTCCGAATGACCGATCTGGTCGAGCGGAATCGGGCGGCCGTCCCGGTTCATCAGTGAGAAATCCGCCAGACGCGTCGGATCCAGCCGCTCGCCGCCGGCGCTGCGTGCCACGATGGGGACATTGCGGATGTCCTCACGGACCTGCGTAACGGCGATG
>DASYUS010000078.1:0-2755 GCA_036000945.1 Allostellaceae bacterium | reverse complement strand
GTATTTGATCCTGCCGCCCGGAGGGATCATCTTGTCCGAGCCGCCCGGCACCAGCGACATATACTTGTCGCCGAGGAGTCCGGCCGAGACGATCGCCGCCACGGTATCGTCCGGCAGCTGGATCGACGGGTCGATGCTCATTCGCACCGTGGCGAGAAAGGTCTTCGGGTCGAGTTGTTCGCTCACGATCGAGCCGATCTTGATGCCGCTCATGCGCACGTCGCCGCCCTGGCGGATGCCGTCGATCCGCTCGAAATTGGCGATCACCTCGTAGCCCGACACCGCCCGCAGCTGGCTCGTCTGGTAGGCGAACACCAGGAACAGCGCGGCGACGACGAGGACGACCGCACCCATCACGGTCTCGATGACATTCCCCCTCATCGGCTGGTCCCGCAGTAAATGGCCCCGGCGTCCAAGGCTCGGGGGGAACGCACTTGATGTGCCCACTCCCTCCCCCTTGATGGGGGAGGGCCGGGGTGGGGGTGAGATCGCCACTTGCCTCGCCAGCCGGACCGGCCGCTGGCGCGATTACCCCCTCCCAACCCTCCCCCATCGAGGGGGAGGACGAAGAGATGAGATCTCCCGGGGGGTGGAGCGGCGGCGCGCGTCATTCCGGCGACCACGGCTCGTAATCGCCGGTTGCGGCGACGCGGTGCCCGCCGCGCAGCACCGAGCCGCGCGGGTGGTAGGCGAGCGGGGTCCCGGTCAGGTTCGGCTGGTGGTTCTGTTCCCAGGGGTAGCGCTGGCGCGGCTCCGGCACGTCGTCGACCATGTGGTGCAGCCAGGCATGCCATTCCGGCGGCACCTTCGAGCCTTCCGGCTCGCCTTCGTAGATGACCCAGCGCCGCTCGCGGCTGAAGCGCCCGCCGCCGAGCCGCGCCGGCTTGTCGCCGCGCAGACGGTAATAGCGATTGCCGTAGGCGTCGCTGCCGACGCGCTCGCCGCGCAGCCAGGTCAGCAGCATTGTTCCGAGCGTCGCGCTCATCTCTCCCGTCCATGCGAGCGCCGGTCTTATCGCATTGCCGGCGACATCAGGTAAAGGCTTCCAAAATCGTGCGAAGGGCTACGGCTGGAGATCGGCCTCGCGATATTCGCGGTGCGCCGCGCTCCAGATCTCGCGGGCGGCATCCAGGTTCATCAGGAAGATGCCGAGGCCGACCGCCAGATCGGGCCATGGCGACCGCGTCACAGCGGTCAATCCACCCGCGGCGACGATCGCGACGTTGGCGATCACGTCATTGCGGGCCGATAGAAAGGCGGCGCGCGACAGGCTGCCCTCTACCCGCCGCCAGCGCGCCAGCAGCAGCGCGCATCCGAGATTGACGGCAAAGGCGCCAAGGCCGGTCACCGACAGTGGGATGGCGGCGGGCGCGACCGGGTCTGCCAGCTTGTCCCAGGCGGTCCATAGCGTTGCTGCGCTCGGCGCCAGCAGCAAGAGGCCGAGGCCGGCGCCGACCGCCGCACGACTTCGCGCGCTCCAGCCGAGCGCCAAGAGGATCAGCAGGTTGACTGCGGCGTCCTCGAGAAAATCGACCGAGTCGGCGAACAACGCAACCGATCCGATCGACAGCGCGACGGCGAACTCGACCCCGAAATAAGCCAGGTTGAGCGCCGCCACGCTCGCCGCTACCCGCCGCATCGCCTAGACCCTCGCGCGAGTTGCCCGGTTCCCTGCGAAGGCAGGGACCCATTCTGCGGCCACCCGGGGCCTTGGCCCAATGGGTCCCTGCCTTCGCAGGGAACCGGGCATAGGGAGCTGCCGGGGTGTGACGGGAAATCCACTAATTGGGTCGAATTTGGCAGCACCGCCAATATGTGGTGCCAATCCGCTTTACCGTTTGCTTGCAGAATGCCATATTTGGTCCCTTCTAATGAGCCACGCGCTAAATGTGGTGCGCGATGGATGTCGGGGGGAAGTTGAGATGCATATCGCGCGTCGTTTTACCACGGCCGGTCAGGATCCCTACGAACTGGTCGCCTTCCGCAGCGCATCGAGCGAGATCCGCAACCCCGACGGCTCGGTCGTCTTTGCCGCCGAGGGGATCGAGGTGCCGGCCGAATGGAGCCAGGTCGCCTGCGACATCCTCGCCCAGAAATATCTGCGCAAGGCCGGGGTGCCGGCACGGCTCGCCGCGGTCGAGGAGGAGGGAGTGCCCGACTGGTTGTGGCGCCGCACCGCCGACGCGGCGGCGCTCGCCGCGCTGCCGAAGGCGGAGCACACCGGCGGCGAAGTTAGCGCCAAGCAATGCTTCGACCGGCTCTCCGGCACCTGGACCTATTGGGGCTGGAAGGGCGGCTATTTCGACACCGAGGAGGATGCGCGCGCGTTCTACGACGAGTTGCGCGTGATGCTGGCGCGCCAGATGGGCGCCCCCAACAGCCCGCAATGGTTCAACACGGGGCTCTACTGGGCCTACGGGATCGACGGGCCGGCGCAGGGCCACTACTACGTCGACCACCGCACCGGCAAGGTGCGCGCCTCCGACAGCGCCTACGAGCACCCGCAGCCGCACGCCTGCTTTATCCAGTCGGTCGCCGACGACCTCGTCAACGAGGGCGGCATCATGGATCTCTGGGTGCGCGAGGCGCGCCTGTTCAAGTACGGCTCGGGCACCGGCTCCAACTTCTCGGCGCTGCGCGGTGAGGGCGAGCGCCTGTCGGGCGGCGGCAAGTCGTCCGGCCTGATGTCGTTCCTCAAGATTGGCGACCGCGCGGCGGGCGCCATCAAGTCGGGCGGCACCACGCGGCGCGCCGC
>DASYUS010000077.1:0-10919 GCA_036000945.1 Allostellaceae bacterium | reverse complement strand
CGGCGCCGGCGGCGTGATCAGCGGCGGCATCGGCGGTATCGAGGTTGACGGCAGCGGCACAACCAACATCATCAATTACGGCACGGTGAGCGGCATCACCGCATTCTCCGCTGGGGTGACACTGACCAATGCCGGGACGATGGGCCGTGTCTGGCTCGGCGGCGGTGCCGACCGGGTCATCGTCGAGACGGGCGCGGTATTCACCAGTGCCGTCGGCGGCGGCGGCGGCAATGACGAGGTCGATTTCACCAATCCGGGGACCGTCGGCCTCAGCGGGTTTGACGGTTTCGAAACGGTAAGGCTCGCCGATGGCGGCGCGAATGTTCTCACCCTGTCCAATTCCAACTTCTCTGATGTAACGGGGCACCGAATAACGATCATCGGCGGCGATGCGGGCAACACCATCGACGCCAGCTCTGTTTACTATATCTATTCCGTCGAGGAAATCGGCGGCGCCGGCGCCGACGCGCTGACCGGCGGCTACGGCAACGACATACTGAGGGGCGGCGGCGGCGCCGACACGATGGCCTGCGGCGGCGGCGACGACACCTATTTCGTCGACAATGCCGGCGACGTCGTGGCCGAGGCGTCGGCCGCCGGCATCGACACGGTCAAGACCTCACTGGCCAGCTATACGCTCGGGGCGAATGTCGAGCACCTGACGTATACTGGCAACACCGCCTTTGCTGGGACGGGCAATGGGCTCAACAACAAGATTACCGGCGGCAGCGCCAACGACACGCTGAAAGGCGGTTCCGGCAACGACACGCTCGACGGCGGCATCGGCGCCGATACGATGATCGGCGGCAGCGGCGACGACGCCTACATCGTCGACAACAGCGGCGACGTGGTCAACGAAGGTACCGGCTCCGACATCGACACGGTGAAGACGTACCAGCTCGCCTATACGCTCGGGGCCAATGTCGAAAACCTGACCTTTCTCGGTATCGGCGCTTTTCACGGAACCGGCAATACGCTCAACAACGTCATCATCGCCGGCGCCGGCAACGACACGCTGGCTGGCGGCGCCGGCAACGATATCCTCAACGGCCTCGGCGGCGCCGATACGATGCACGGCGACGGCGGCAACGACACCTACATCGTCGACAGTGCCGGCGATTCTGTCAGCGAGGTGAGCGGCGCTGGCACGGATACGATAAAGACGACGCTCCATGCCTACGCGCTGCCCGCCAATTTTGAAAAGCTGATCTTTACCGGCACCGGCAATTTCGTCGGCACCGGCAACGCCCTCAACAACGCCATCACCGGCGGCGACGGCAACGACACGCTCGACGGCGGCGCCGGCGCCGATACGATGAACGGCGGCGCCGGCTACGACACCTATTTTGTCGACAACGTCGGTGACGTCGTCATTGAGGCCGCCATTATCGATGGCGATACGGTCAAGACGACGCTGCACAGCTATACGCTCGGCATGTACGTCGAAAACCTGATCTTCATCGGCAGCGGCAGTTTTGTCGGCAACGGTAATTTCTACAACAACGTCATCACTGGCGGCGGGGGCAACGACACGCTGTACGGCGGCGGCGGCGACGACACGCTGAATGGCAAGTCCGGCGCCGACACTATGACCGGGGGCGCCGGCGACGATATTTTCAATGTCGACAACTTCGGCGACGTGGTAACCGAAAATTCCGGCGGCGGTCATGACACGGTCAAGGTCTCGATTTCACTTTACGCCTTGCCGTCCTGGGTCGAGGACCTCACTTACATCGGCACGAGCAGCCTGTTCGGGATCGGCAACGGCCTCGCTAACGTCATTACCGGCGGTGCCGGCAACGATACGCTCAGCGGCGGCGGTGGGAGCGATTGGCTCGACGGCGGCAGCGGCGCCGACTCGATGTCGGGCGGCACCGGCCACGACGTCTACATCGTTGACAATTTCGGCGACGCCGTGACCGAGAATGGCGGCGAAGGAACCGACACGGTCAGAACAAGCATACTGTTTTATGGGCTGCCGGACAATGTCGAGAACCTGAGGTACACCGAAACCGGTAATTTCATCGGCAGCGGCAACGGCCTCGACAACATCATCACCGGCGGCCCCGGTAACGACATCTTAAGCGGCGGCGGCGGCAGCGATACGCTGAACGGTGGCGCTGGCGATGACGTGCTGCAGGGCGGCGACGACGGCGATTCCACCCACAACGAGGTGCTGAACGGCGGCGCCGGCAACGACACACTCGATGGCGGCGGCGGTTGGAACGCGCTCTACGGCGGCGCCGGCAACGACACCTACATCATCCGCGACGGTACGCAAGACATGCCGAGCGAATACATCGCCTCGGGTGTCGATACGATCGAGACGACCTTGACGACCTTCACCTTGCCGCCGAACACCGGGAACAACGATTTCGAGAACCTCACCTTTATCGGCTCGGGCAATTTTACGGGGACCGGCAACGGCCTCAACAATGTGATTATCGGCGGTAGCGGCGCCGACACCTTGCGCGGCGGCGCTGGCAGCGACACGCTGCGCGGCGGCGCTGGCGCCGATTCGATGGTCGGCGGCACCGGCGACGACACCTACCATGTCGACAATTTCTTCGACGCGGTCACGGAAAACGCCGGCGAAGGCATCGATACGGTCAAGACGACGCTGGCGGCATACGCGCTGAGCAGTAACGTCGAAAACTTGACCTTCATCGGCAGCGGCAATTTCGCCGGCGCCGGCAATGGGCTCAACAACCTCCTTATCGGCGGCGCCGGCAACGACTCGCTCACCGGCAACGGCGGCAACGATACGCTCAACGGCAAAGCCGGCGCCGACGCGATGGCCGGGGGTGCCAACAGCGACACCTACATCGTCGACAACACCGGCGACACGGTGAACGAGAACGCCGGTGAAGGCACCGACACCGTTAAGACGACGCTGGCGAGCTACACGCTAGCGGCCAACGTCGAAAACCTGACCTTCATCGGCTCCGGCAGCTTCGCCGGGACTGGCAACGCCCTCAACAACGTGATCATCGGCCTGGGCGGCGCCGACACGCTGCATGGCGGCGGCGGCAACGACAAGCTCGAGGGTCGGTACGGCAACGATTCGCTGTACGGTGGCGCTGGGCAGGACAAGTTTCTGTTCGACACCACCCTCAACGCGACCCACAACGTCGACCATGTCTTCGATTTCAGCAGCGTCGACGATACGATTCTCCTGAGTGACGCAATCTTCGTCTTCGCCGACGGCACCGGCAGCGGCGGGCTCGGCACGCTGGTGGCGGGCGAGTTCCACATCGGCAGCGCCGCGGCCGACGCCGACGACCGGATCATCTACGACAGCGCAACCGGCACCCTGCGCTACGATCCGGACGGCACCGGCAGCGCCGCTGCCATCCAGTTTGCCACCCTGCCGACCGGCCTCGCCCTCAGCAATGCAAATTTCCAGATCGTGTCGTCGTTTTGACCCGACTAGGTCAGCCGCTGCTCAGCCGCGTGCCAGGGCGTAGACCTGGGTGCCGCCGGGAGGCGGCGGCTGGATGGTCCAGCTCTCGCCGGAATCATGGCTGGTCCAGACCTCGCCGCCGTTGGTGGCGCACGACATCAGGGCCGGCTGGCGCTCGTCGAACGCCAGCTTGAACATCGTATGCGGCACCGGTGCGCCGACATCGACCTGTGCCCAGCTGTCGCCGCCGTCATGGCTGCGCAGCAAGATGCCGAGATCGCTGACGAACCCGGAGCCGGCGGCGACCCAGAGGTGCCGCGGGTTGCCCGGGACCTCGCGGATGTCGCGGCAGTAGATCTGCCCCTTGGCGTTGAGCGGCTCCAGCGGCACATGGGTCCAGTGGTCGCCGCCGTCGGCGCTGCGGAACATCCCGGCGCGGGCGATGCCGAACACCGTGCCCGGTCGCCAGCGGCTGGCCAACACGCCGTGCATATCGACATAGTCGTCGTTGATGTACTGGCCGTGGCTCAGGTTTTCCCAATGCTCGCCGCCATCCACCGAGCGGATCGTGCCGCCGACCTCGATCGCGCCGTAGAGGTGGTCGGGCTCGCTGGCGCTGGCGTCGAGCATCAACACCCGCTTCGCCGGGTTGGCGCCCGGCGCGGTGGTGATCTCGGGGAAGCGCACGCTGACCGGCAGCCGGGTCCAGCGCTCGCCGGCATCGTCGCTGCGGTAGATCTCGCAATTCTCGCAGCCGACGAGGATCACTTGGGGATCGTGCGGGTGGAACAGCACCGACCACACCGGCAGGCCGTGGTCGGGCATCTCGACCTTTTCCCAGTGCTCGCCGCGATCGGCGCTGCGAAAGACGCCCGATTGCGTGCCGGCGTAAACGATTTTGGGCCGTAGCGGGTGCACCGCCAGCGCGCGCACCGCCGGCATCTCGGGCAGCCCCTGCGCCAGGGCCTCCCATTCGCCACTGCCGTCGGCCATGCGGTAGAGGCCGGAATGCACCACGCGCCCCCGCCCGGTTTCGCCCGCCAGGCCGAGGTACAGATAGGATTTATTGTTCGTCTCGCCGTTGGTTGCCATGAGACCGCCTCCTCCCATTGGTTTGCAGCATCGTCACGACTGAGGCTCTCCCTGCGCCTCATGGTGAGTTCGATAAGCGCGCGGATCTACCGGCGCACGCGTGTGTAGCGCCGCGCGAAATCGACGATCGCCTCTCCTGCGTCGCCGAGGTCACGCGTGGCCTCGGTGATTTCGTCGAGTTCCGCATCATCGACGAAAAACATGTTCTGCCGCGCCGCTGGATTGAAGGCCGGCAGCGTCAGGCCGAATTCATCTGAAAGAAAGCGGCGATCCTCCCGGAATAGCACATCCGCCGTCTCGGCCGCTTCCCGGCCGAAAATGAACTCCGAGGGCGAAAAGAACCCCCGCATTTTTCCCAATGCCGCAAAGTACCGGTTTCTGTCCTCAGTCGTTTGCGCCACGTGGTTCGCGGCGAAAGTCGCCACCAGGGCCTTTCTGCCAATGGACGGATTGCGACGATCATTACTGATCGGGTGGTCGGCGGACAGACCGATGTGGCGCAGGAAACGCGGCACAAAATCCTCCGCCGGGTGGTAATTGAGGGCCGTTATCGCGATCCCGTTGGCGCACAGGTTCTGCCGGATCGAGGCGTAGCTGAACTCGGTCGATTCGGTCCGCAGAAAGGCGTCCGGCTCGGCTCGCTCCCTCACGTTGCCGTCCCTGACCCACTGGTTGTATGTCGATGCGACTATCTCGAAATGCTCGCGACAGACCAGCAGGATCTCGGGTTGCCACGGTCCGTCGCCGAGATGCTGCAACAGGGAATCGACGAAGGTACCGACATCATACCACGACAGTAGTTCGGAACTGATTAGAACGTCCGCGCTGGTGTCCCTCGCCCGTTCGCCGATCTGTGCGAACATTTGATCGACATCGGCTCTGACTACTTCAGGACGATTGAAATTTGTATAAAAATTATAGACTAAATTATGATGTGCTCCGTCGGCCCATAGTCCAACCTTTGGATACAACAACGGCAAATCGTCACGTGTCCGCAGCAGGTGCTGAATTGCGGAGGTACCCGTCTTTGGCGGACCGACGTGAATGTAAAGCTTTCTGGCGCGACTGCTTATCGTACTGCTCCCGGGAACCGGACGGAAGATGCTACCATAACGGTGGCCGGCAGGCCTATGAAAACGGGTCTAGGACCACGCTCAGCGCCCGTCGCCCACCACCACCGGGATGCGTTTCATCTCGGCGTTCATCGCGTTGCCGTTGACGATGATTGCGGCGCTGATTGTGTAGCGGCCCGCCGGCAACCGGCTGTCGAGCTCTATCCCAAAGCTGAGATCCTCTTGCGGCTGCGCGGTGCCGGCGAGCACGACGCGTCCCGCCGCGTCGGTCACCGCATAGCGGCATTCGGGGGCGGCGCGCTTGCGCACCGGCGCGTCGACGGCGGGGAGCGGCTGGCGCTCGAGCCGGTAGTCGCGCATGAACTTCATCACCGTCTCGATGTCGCCCGAGAGCCGCACGCCGCCCTTGTCGCGCTCGATCTTGGTGATGTAGCCGCGACGTGGCGCAGCGTAGCTGTCATAGGAGCCGACCCCGAGTGGATAGCTCAGGTCGCGGAACACCTCGAGCGTCGCCCCCGTCGCCGACCACGCCTTGAGCCGATACGGACCGTTGGTCACCAGGAAATGCCCGTGCTCGCGGTAGAACGCAGCCAGGGCTGCCCAGCGTCTCGTCGCTTCGTCGACGCCGACTATCGATTGCAGGGCAGGGGGGCGGTAGCCGGCGCGTTCGAATTGCCCGGTCAGTTCCGCGAGGCGGTCCTTTAGCGCGTCGTCGCGCACCAGGTCGAGCCATGGCACGCTTCGGCGCACCGCCTCGGACTTTGAGAAGACCGCCCAGCCGCGGCCGACCGCCTCTTCCATCAAGACCACCAGGTGCCAAGGCAACGTGCTCCAGGGCGGCGCGAAGACGGCGTCCTGCTCGGCCTCCCCGGCCGGGATGTCGGCATAAACATCGATCAGGAACAATTCGCGGGCGAACGCGACATCGGCGATCCGGAACGATTTCGAGGTCGTATCGACGCCGGCCACCCGGATCGCCCTGAGCCGCTGCCGCAGCGGCGCCGTCGCCGTCGCGACCGCCGCATCATGATGCTCGCCGGGAAGGCTCCAACGATACGCGAAGCTGTACGCATAGAGAAAGTCGGCGGCGGCGGTGCGGGTGCCATCGTGAAACGCCGAACCGAGCACCCGATAACGCAACGTGACCGGTGCCGAATGGCCTGGGCCGACCGCCTGCAACAGCCCGGTGCCGGGCTGCGGCAACACCGCGTCCGCCGGAATGGCCAACGGTTCGCCCCGGGTTGCGGCCGGCTCGCCCGACGCGCGGCGCTCGACGATCGGCTCGGCCAAGATCGACAGGCTGACGAAGGTGTAGACCACCATCAGCGCGGTCAGCGGCCCCTGCGAGCGCCAGGCGGCGCGCGGCGAGGGGAACAGCTGGTGCGCCCTGACATCGGCCAGATAGACCGCGGCGATGTGGCCGGTGACGATCGCGGCTACCGCCGCGTACCAGGAGAAGCGCGCGCCGACCACGGCGATGTCGACCCGGTACCCGGCGGTGCCGAACAGGTTCCAGCTATAGCCGAACGGGTCGGAGGCGAGCGGGATCAGATACTGGCCCTGGGTCAGGAGGTAGACCAGGTAATGCGCCAGATGATAGGCGATCGCGATCGGCACCAGCGTCAGCGCGAAGACGCCGGCGATCTCGCCGATCGAGCGACCCCGGGCGACCCTGCTCATTGCGCCGCAGACCGCCAGATAGGCGCCGAGGAACACCGCCCAGAGCGCGAGAAGCCCGATCGTGCGGATCGCGAGTACGCCGAGCCACGGCGCGAATACGGGTTCGAACTCGGCCCATTCCTGCGTCGTCAGCGCACCGTCATAAAGCACGCTCGACAACGCCAGGAGGACGAAGGCGGTCATCGACGGCGAAACCGGCTCGGCCGCCAGCAATCCCGCCCCGAACGGCCGCAATGCCAAGCCATGACCGCCGGGGACCGCCTCGGTCGGCGCGAAACGGGCGAAGAGGCCGAAGAACACCGTGAAGACGTCGCCGTGCCGCAGCCAGGCCTCACCGCCGAAGGCCGTCATCCCGCACCAGGTCAGCAGCGAATACGCGAGCACCAGCCGGGCGATGTTGACCGGCGCCGCCGGGCTCGGAAAAACCAGCTCGGTCCACGACACCGCCAACAGCAGCGCCACCGCCGGCCAGACGCCAAGCGCCGCCGGATAGGACAGCCGCCGGACCGAGTCGGGGCGCCCCGTTGCGTCGCGATAGAGCCGGCCGGCGCCTTCGAACAGGGTGCGCCACGGGTTGACCAGCGACCACAAATCGCCAGCGAAAGCGGAAACCATCGCCAGCCCGACCCACCAGATGATCCACACCAGCGTCGGTGCGATGTTGCGATACGGGTCCTGGTCGCCGAACAACCCGGCCGCCACGGTAAGAATCAACAGGCCCACCGCGGCCGCCTTGAGCGCGCCGGCGAGCAGCGGGTGCATGATCCAACCGCCGAGCACCAGGCGCGGATAGGCGCGGGCGGCAGGCGTATGGCGGGCGAACAATCCGACAAAGACAAACGAAACAATGACCGCCGCGGCCGTGCCCGCCAGATACAGCGACAACGGCAACGGCAGGTCATACCGCCGGCCGAACCCATGGGCTTGCGCCGGCGGCGCGCCGAGGCAGGCGAGCATGAGGCCGATCGACAAGAGCCGGGGCGGCGGTCGAAGCCGAAGACCGACGTCGTAAACCCGCATCATCGGGCTACTGGGAACAGGACTCGACGCTCGCGGCGGCGCGACACCGATTGCGTCCGGCGTCACCGGCTCCCCGCATTCTCTTGGACATCCGAGATGCGGTTGAGCATCCAGCCGGCATCGTAGGGCTGGGGCAGCAAAGCCGGGTCGCCGACCGCCGACCACAGCAGCCGGCCAAAGCCGTCGTCGAACCCGGCGATCGGGTTCCAGGCCGCCGCCGGGCTTCCGTCGACGCCGAGCGCGAGCCAGCCGTTCCACGGGAAATCCTTGAGTTTGACGGTGCGGATGAACATCGGCGAATTGAAGCCCTCGATCGAATCGAAGCCAATGTTCTCGATCCCGTTGGTGAATTCGGCGCTGAACGCGTGCTGCCGCAGGGTGTAGCCGGCCACCAGCGCGCGGCAGCCGGCGGTCAGCGCGGCGACCACGTCGCGTTCGAGGTTGATCCGGTGGACCAAGTCCCAATAGGCGCCGAGCTCGATCTGCTCGACCAGCCCGTCGATCCGCAGCCGGGCCGCCGGGTCGTCAATCGCGTCGGCCAATAGGCGCACAGCGTGGAACCAGCCGCTCTTGAGCCAGGGGGGCCCGAGCCAGCCGTCGATCGAAACCCGCGTCGCGGCGACGAGACCGGCGGCGTCGACCGCCTCGACCGAGACATCCCAATCCGGCCCGTCGGTCCGCCACTCCGGCCGCACCAGCCCGGCCAGCGCGCCGGCGACCCTGACCCGTGGAGCCGGCGGCGCCGGGCCGGTTTGCCGCAGCCGCGTCAATGCCGCCTCGGCGCGGTCGGCGTGGTAGAGGTAGTCGCCGTGGAACGGCGTCACCGGGTAGGGGTGCAGGATGAAGCCGGGCTTGCCGTCCATGTCGCGCGCGACAGAGGCCGCGGCGGCGCAAGCGGCGCCCTCCTCTGTCATAGCCGCCGAGGCTTTGTTGGCCCGGACGACCACGAAATCGCCGAGCGACGCGACGGTCCGGATCGCCGCCGGCCTGTCGCCGCCAAAGCTCGGCTCGGCGCCGACATAGGCCTGGATCTTGGCGTCGCGCAGCAGCGCCCCGGCGCGTTCCGGCGGCATCGTCTCGATCGTGATCTCGTGCGGGTAGTAGGACGGATAGACCGGCACCTCATGCCCGCCCCACGCCACACCCGCGATCGCCGCCGCGACAAGCGCAATGGGGAGCGTCAGCCGGCGTCTCGGCCACCTTCTCATCGTGCACCGCAGCCGCAACATCGGAATCGCCGGACCCGGACTCACCCGCGCAGGGCGCGCATCACCTCGTCATCGGCGAGCGCCTGCTGCGGCGTGCCGTGGAAAACGATCTCGCCGCGGTCGACGACATAGAGACGGTCGGCGATCGCGGCCGCGCTGGTCAGGTTGGATTCGGCGATCAACAGCGCGATGCCCATCCCCTTGATCGTCATGACCGCCTCGCGAAAGCGCTTCACCACCGCCGGCGCCAGGCCTTCGAACGCCTCGTCGAGGATCAAGAGATAGGGGGCCAGGGCCATGGCCCGGGTGATCGCCACCATCTTCTTCTGCCCGCCGCTCAGGTTCATCCCCTGTCGCGCGGTCAGCTGGCGAACTTCCGGGAACACCGAGTAGAGCCGCTCGGTATTAGTCTCCGCCTGGGCGCCGCGCTCGGTCTTGGCTGCCAGCCAGCCGCTGATCATCAAATTCTCGGCGACCGTCAATTCCGGAAACAACCCGGAATTCTCGGGCGCATAGCCAATCCCGCGCTGCGCCCGGCGGTGCGGCGGCAGCGCCGTGATCTCCTCGCCGCGAAACCGGACATGGCCGGAGCGGGTCGGCAACAGCCCGGTGATGCTCTCGATGATCGTCGTGCGGCCGGCGCCGTTGCGCCCGACGAGGGCCACCACCTCGTCAGCGTCGACCTCGATCGACACGCCGCGCAAAATGTGCGCCGGGCCGCGGTAGGTGTTGATCTGATCGACCTCGAGCAGCACCGCTATCGCCCACCATTGCTCATTCGGCCAATGGCGCGCCGAGCAATATGCTGGCGACGTCCCGGTTGGCGCGGATCTCATCGGGCGTGCCGTCGGCGAGGAAGGCGCCCTCGTGCATCATCACGATGCGGTCTGAATAGCGGAACACCACGTCCATGTCGTGCTCGATGACGACGGCGGTGACCGCACCGCCCCGCACCACCGACGACACGGTGTCCATGATCTGCGCCTTCTCGTGCGTGCTGACGCCGCTGGTCGGTTCGTCGAGGAACAACAGGCGCGGCCGCAACGCATAAGCGACCGCGACATCGAGCAGTTTGCGCTCGCCCTGGGCGAGGCCGCCGGCCGGAACCTCGGCCTTGCCGGTCAATCCGAACTCGCCGAGAACGTCGAGCGCCTCGCGCCGCACGTCGAGGTCGCGCTCGGCCAGCCGCGCCATGTTGGTGGTCTTGCCGTCGCGCGAGAAGATCGACAGCGACACATTGTCGAATACCGACAACCCGTCGAACAGGTTGACGATCTGAAAGCTGCGGGCGATCCCCGCCTTGATCCGTTCCGACACCGTCGCGAAGGTGATGTCGCGGTCGTCGAGCAGGATCTGGCCGCTGTCGGGCTGCAGATGGGCGCTGATCAGGTTGACGAGAGTGGTCTTGCCGGCACCGTTCGAGCCGACCAGCGAGAGGAACTC
>DASYUS010000076.1:0-8420 GCA_036000945.1 Allostellaceae bacterium | reverse complement strand
CGCCGATCTACCCCGATCCCGACGCCGCCGCAGAATTCCACGCCGCGCTCGCCGCCGCCTGCGACAGCTACGATCCGCAGTCCTATGCCCGCTTCAAGGCCTGGTGCGACGAGTATTTCTACCTGCCGCATCGCGACGAGCCGCGCGGCGCCGGCGGGATCTTTTTCGACTACCTCGACGGCGACCGGGCGCGCGATTTCGCCTTTGTCCGCGCCGTCGGCGAGGCGTTTCTCGCGGTGTATCCGACGATCGTGCGGGCGCGGATGAACCGGCCCTGGACGCCCGAACAGCGCCGCCATCAGCTCGTCCGCCGCGGCCGCTACGTTGAATTCAACCTGCTTTACGACCGCGGCACCCGCTTCGGCCTGAAGACCGGCGGCAATGTCGAGGCCATCCTGATGTCGCTGCCGCCCGAGGCCGCCTGGCCGTAGCGTAATCGCACCCTTTCGGCCCACCCCGGCGGAGGCCGGGGCCTATTGTTCAACCGCACAGTAGGCGGCTCCATGGGCCCCGACCTTCGTCGGGGTGGGCCAGATAAAAGCGGATGATGACGTTTCGGTTTTTATCGATTTCGGAGATCAGGTCTCCTCGCGCCCCGGCAGCGGCACCAATTCGATGCGGCTCCTCCCGGCGGTAAGGGCGAGCTGGCCGTGCTTCAGCGCCAGCGCGTCGTTGCCGAAGACCTCGCGGCGCCAGCCGTGCAGCGCGCGCACCGGCGCGTCGTCTGCGGCGGCGATCGCTTCGAGATCGTCGGACGAGGCCACCAGCTTCTGCGCCACGTGAAAATCCTCGCAGCGCTGCTTCAACAGCACCCGCAGCAGCTCGATCAGCGGCCCGATCCCGGGCGGCGCCTCGGCCTTGGCGGGGATCGCCGGCGGCGGGTCCGGGTCGGCGAGGCCCTGCGTGACCGCGTCCAAAATCTCGCGGCCGAGCTTGCCCTCGGCGATGCCCTTGCCGAGGCTGCGGGTGCGCGCGAGGCTTTCGACGGTCTTCGGCGCGTGGGCGGCGATTTCGAGTATCGCCTCATCGCGGATGATCCGGCCACGCGGCAGATCGCGCTGCTGCGCCGCCGCCTCGCGCCACGCCGCGATCGCCCGCAGCACACCGAGAAAGCGCCGGTCGACGCGGCCGCGCAGGCGGAAGCGCCGCCACGCCTCTGACGGCTCGGTGCGATAGATCGTCGGGTCGACGAGGTCCGCCATCTCTTCGGCGAACCAGAACGCCCGGCCGTTCTTCGCCAGCACATCCTGCAACCGCTCGTAGACGGTGCGCAGATGGACGACATCGGCGAGCGCATACAGGATCTGCCGCTCGCTCAACGGCCGCTGCGCCCAGTCGGTAAAGCGCGAGGCCTTGTCGAGGTTGGCGCCGGCGAGCCGCTTGACCAGCGTCTCGTAGCTCACCGAATCGCCGAACCCGCAGACCATCGCGGCGACCTGGGTGTCGAACACCGGGTGCGGCACCTGCCCGCCGGACAGCTGAAAGAAGATTTCGAGATCCTGGCGGGCGGCGTGGAACACCTTGAGGATCTGCGGGTCCGCCATCAGCGCCATGAGCGGCGCCAGATCGATCCCGGGCGCCAGGCTGTCGATCGCCACGGCCTCGTCCGGGCCCGCCACCTGCACGAGGCACAGGATCGGCCAGTAGGTCCGCTCGCGCATGAACTCGGTGTCGACCGCGACAAACCCGGCCCCCGCCTGGCGCGCGCAAAACGCGGCAAGCGCGTCGCTATCGGTAATCAGCATCATGGCAGCGGCGCTATACCGCGAAACGGGCCAATCCGGAACCTGCCGCATCGACGTGGCGGAGCGCTGGCATTGGCCGGCCTTTATCGCGTAGCTGACCCGGCGCCTCCTATCGCCGTTGCGCCAGACGCCCGAATCATTGGGCGACGACCCGGTGACGGGCGTCGTATTATCGGCCCGCAACGCCGCGCGAGAGAGGCTGCGTGGTCACGCATCGACGATTGCGCGAGCCGCTCGGAGATGCCGAAACCGCGGGCTTTACGGCCTGAGCACGCTGATGCGCGCGACGCTGGCGGTGCGGCGGCGAGGATAGGGCGATGGCGGACGACGAATATTCGTGGCACGACGATCTGATCTACGGGCTGCACCTCAGAAGCCCTGACCCGGACCGCAACATCTGGCGCAGCGAGCTCGTCCTCGACATCGACCACATCGTCGAATGGGTGCCCAAACCGGAGGGTTGCGTCGCGTTCCTGATGGCGCCGGCAATCCTCGTCTTCCACGATGTCGGCGATCTCAAGATCGCGATCGATTTCACCGCCGACGACGGCTACCAGCGCAACCTCAACGAGCTGGCGATCGACCGCATCGAGCGCGAGCCGATGCCGACTGCCCGGACCGAATCGTATCGGTGGAGGATCAAGCTCAACCTGCCGGCGCGGGGCGAAATTTCCTTTATCGCGTCGCGCTTCACGCTGACCCTGGCGGCGCCGCCGCAGCTGACCGACGAGCAGCGCTTTCCCGCCGGGCATCGCCCGCCGTTCAGTCTCGGGACGCTGGGGTGACGACCGGGGGCTATTGCCCCACCGATCGCGTAGTGCGGTCGAAACGCGCCGCTTCGGTGAGCCCGACCTGCTCCATCAGGTGGTCGAGCGCGGCATGGCCGTCCGACCCGCGGTTGTCGAACGCCGCCGAGATGGCGTCATACCAGAGCCCGGCGCGGGCGAACGTCGCGGCCTGCCGCAAGCCCGGCGACGCCGCGGCGCCCGCTGTTTCCGGGTCGGGCGCGACGCGCAGGATGGCGGCGCTGGCGACGATGTTGCGCGACCAGGCTTTCGGATCGAGGATGATCGACACCGACCAAGTGTAGACGATGCCGGGTTCGAGCCGGGCCCGGTAGTCGGCAAGCCGCAGCGGATGGATCCCCGGAGCGTGCGGCGCCTTGATGTTGACCTCGAGGATCGGCGCAGGCCGGAGCGGGGCGCTGATCGTCAGCTGCATCGGCGAGGCGACCGGCCGCGACACGAAGTAATAGAGCGTCGGTGCCGCGCTCACCGTTTGGCCGGCCTGGTCGGCGGGCGCCAACAGATCGATCGTCGGCAATGGCGCGGGCGGCTTGACCGCCCCGCGCGAGGCGCCGCCGACCCGGCCGCCGGGCGCCCCGCGCAGCGGCGGGCTGTAGGAGATGCCGGCGACCCCCTGCGACTGGGCCGGTGCGGCTTCCTGCGACGGCGCGGCGGGCGCTCCCGGCGCTTGCGGCGACGCGCCCTGCGCGACCGCAGGATGCGGCGCAACGCCGCTGGCAGCGGTTGCCAGGACCATGATGCCGGCGAGGACAAGGTGCTTGGTCATGGTGGGAGGCGCCGTCTACAGCCAGTTGCCGATCAGCAGGAACGGCGCCCAATAGGCCGGATGGGCGTAGCGCTCCCCGGCGATGAGCCGGCGCTGCGCCGCCTGCAGGGCATGCGCCTTCGATAGACCCGGTTTCTGCAGTTCGCGGTAGAAATCGACGACCAGCTCGCCGGCCGCCTGGTCGCTGACGTACCACAGGCTGGCCAGCGCGCTGCGCGCCCCGGCCTTGAGCGCGACGCCGGCCAGACCCAAGGCCGCGCGGTCATCGCCGCTCGCCGTCTCGCAGGCGCTCAACACCAGGAGCTCGAGCGGGTTGTCGCGATGCTCGCCGTATTTGATGTCGGTTTCGAGGTCGTTCATCGTCAACGGAGCGTCGTAGGACAGCACAAAGGTCCGCGACGGTTCGGTGGCGAACTGGCCGTGCGAGGCGATGTGCACGATATTGTAGGGCGAGGTCTTCAGCTCGCCGGCAAAGCTGGCCCGGCTGAACGACTGATCGATCAGCGTCTTGCCGCCCTCGAGCTTGCTGACCGCCGCGACCTCGTGCGGCACGTTGGGCAGATCGACAAAACCTTGAACGCTCTGCGACACGCCGAGCACCAGGGCGAGGCGCGGGCCGGCGGCCAGCGGCTTGGGGTCGATCAGGTGCAGGCTCGGCGCGATCGCCGTCGCATAGCGTTGGATCAGAAAATTGCGGCCATCGTTCAAGGCGGCAAACGGGACGACCCGCAATACCTGGTCAGGCACGATGACGAGCGTGTCGATGCGGTGTGCGGCCAGCACGGGCTCGATCGGCCGGATCAGCCGATCGTAAAGCTGGCGCGCCGGAACCAGGTATTCGTTTGTCGTGCGCTTCTCCAGAAGTTCGCGGAACCGCTGCACTTCGCCGGTCAGCGCCGTCTCGGAAACCGGGATGGTGAATTGGCGATGTTCCTCGCCGAAGCTGACGAGCAATTCGAGACGGTCGGGCAGCGAGATCGGGTACAGCACCGCCGCCCCCGGCGAAACCGTCTGGATTGACCGCCGCCGCGCCTCGAAATCGGCGACGCAGGTATCCCGGTAGTAATCCTCCAGCTCGCTCGCCTTCAGCTTTTCGATCGTATCGCGCGCCTCGCTGATCAAGGCAGGGGCCTCTGTCGGCTGAGCCGAGGAACGCCGCAGCAACAGGTCGGTGAACTCGCGGTAGAGCGGCCCGAAGGTCACGCGGTAGGACGATTTACCCGCCCGGTATTCGACCGGGATGTCGCGGCGGATCGACTGCAGATCGCTGACCGCCCGGCGGTAGCTCGCCAGGGCATTGGGCACCTGCCCCTGCTGATGTGCCAGCCGGGCCTGTTGCCACTCGAGCCGGTAGGATACGTCGGGGGCTGGCGCTTGCTGCGCCGACAGCAGGGCCCGATCGGTCAGCTTCGTCGCCTCCGCAGGCCGGCCGATGCGCTGGTCGAGCCGGCCGAGGCCGCCTTGCGCCAGCGAGGCAAGCCGGGCATTGCGCAGCGTTTCCGCCGTGCGCGCTGCCGCCTGGAAGGCGCGGTGGGCGATGTTCTGGAGGTTCGCCGGCAACTTCCCGTCGTGCTCCAGGGCGACCGAACCGGCCGACAGCAGCGCCATCCCGCGGCTGTAGCTCGGCTCGGCCCCGTCGAGCCGATCGAGGGCGCGGGCCAGCAGGGCGGCGGCACCGGCCGGGTCGCCATGCCGCGCCGCCAGCCGCGCGTTGTTGATTTCCGCGGTCGCGGCCAGGGTCCGGTTGCCGGCGGCCTGGGCGCCGGCAACGGCCTCGGCATAGCTGCCGGCCGCCTCGCGCGACCGCCCGGCCGCGGCATAAAGATCGCCGAGGTCGTTGGCGGCGGCGGCAAGACCGGCATGGTCGCCAAGGCGCCGCGCCAGATCGCGGCTGCGCGTTAACAGACCCTCGGCAATCTCGCTACGCCCCGATGCCAGTTCGAGGCCGCCGAGCGCGCCGCTTGCCGCCGCGATCAGGCTCTGGTCGCCGATCTGCTCGGCCTTGGCAAGGGCAGCCCGCAGATCGTTGCCGGCATCGCGGAAATAGCCGTCGATGCGGTAGGCTTCGCCGCGGCGCGCCAGCGCCTGCGCCTCGATGTCGCCGGCGCCGGCGGCCTGCGCGCGACGGATCGCCTCCGACCAGGCCTGCACCGCTCCGGCGGTGTCGCCGGCCCGGAACGCCGACGTACCGCGGCCGAGATAATCGAGCGCCGCACCGCGCCCGTCGTCGCCGCGCGCCGCGCCCGGCATGGCGACCAGGATCAGCGCCATCGTCAACAGCAGCCCGCGCAATCGGTTGTTCATCATTTCTCGTCCATCACCACCACTATACCCGACTCGCCGGCCGAAAGCCGCCGATGATGAAAGGCGACGCACGGGTCCTCTGGGTCGTCGCGATGGAGCGCGGCGAATTGGGCGGCAGCCCCCGCCTCGCCGGCTTCGAGGGCGCAAAACGCCGCCTCGTAGCGCGCCACGTAGTCGGCGGAATAACGCTCCTCGTCGATCGGCTCGAAGACCTCGGTCGGCTCGCGCCGCCCCTTGACGACAAAGGCGCCGACGCGCCGGCACTTATGGTGCACCGCCTTGCGGACGATGTCGCCGGAGACGCAGATCGTCGTGCCGATCGCCTTGTTCAGGCCTTCGAGCCGCGAGCCGGTGTTCAACGTGTCGCCGAGCGCGGTGTAATGCAGCTTCTGCCGAGCGCCGACGTTGCCGACAAAGGCGATGCCGGTGTGCACGCCGATCCGGGTCTTGCCGAACGGGACCCCGCGTGCCTTCTGTTCCGCGCTGAACCGGTCCGTGTAGCGGGCGATCGCCAGGCCGGCGGCGACGGCGCGGTCGGCGTGATCCAGCTGCTCGAGCGGAGCGCTGAAGAACGCCAGCACCGAATCGCCGATAAACGTGTTGACGAGCCCGTCCTGGGCCCAGATCGCGCCGCAGATGCCCTCGAAATACTCGTTGGTCAGGTTGGCGAGCGCCTCCGGGTCCATCGCTTCGGAGAACGTCGTGAACCCGGCGACATCGGTGTACAGCACCGAGATTTCCCGGCGTTCGCCACCCAGCTGCGGCAGCGTGTCGGAGGCGACCATCTGGTCGATGACGGTGCGCGGCAGGTAGTGCTCGAAGCTCCGGCGCAAGCGGGCGCGGGCCCGGTTGGTGGCGGCGTAGAGCAGCTGGTTGGTCAATGCGACGGCGAAGACCCAGGCAAGGGCGCCCGGCAGGAACGGCAGGAGCAGCGCCCGCCCGAACGCGAAATAGACGATGGCGGCAATCGCCGCCATCCCCACCCCGGTGCCGGGCACCAACATGAAGGTCGAGCGAACCCTCAGCGCCAGCAGCGCCCCAGCCATCGCCCATGCCCAAATCCAGCCATCCTCGCCGCGGCGCGAGAAGCCGGCGAGAGGCGGCGCGCCGGTCAGCGCCTGCTCGATCACCTGGTCGGTGAGATGAGCGTGGACCTCGAACCCGTAGGCCGGGTCGTGCGACCCGAACCCGGTGCTGAACGGCGTGGCGAAGAAATCCTTGACGCTTTCGAGCATGTCGCCGATCAGGACCACGCGGTCCTTAACCAGATCCTTAACCAGCACGCTCCTGTCGTCGTCCATGACGTCGGCGACGGTGCGGCGCGGGAATGGCTGGGCGCCGCCGTAATATTCGAGCAGAACCTGATAGCCGCCGCTGTCGAGGTGGACATACGGGCCACTTTTCTCGTCGAGCGGCGCGATCAGCGTCTTGCCCAGTTTCAGCGTCTCGCCGGGGCCTGGGCCGAGCCTGATCCCCTCACGGGCGAGATAGCCCAGCGCCAGCGCCATCCCGAGGCCGGGATAGTTCTTAACCCCGTCATCGGCGAAGATCAGCCCGCGCCGCGCCACTGCTCCCGAATCGACGGCGACGTCGGTGAGCGCGATGCGATTCGTGTTGACGAGCGGGTCCGGTGGCGGAATTCCCGGACGCGGCTTGTCGCCGCCTTCGGCCAGCTTGAACCCCCAGACGATCTCCGGATGGCGCTCGATCACCTTGGTAAGTCGGTCGGTCCCCGGGGGCACGGGGATGTCGCGGTAGATGTCGACACCGATCGCACGCGGGTGCCAGCTGGCCAGCCGCTCGAGCAGATCGGCGAGCAGTTCGTCGCTCAGCGGATAGCGCCAGAGCTTGATGTCGGCCTCGGTCATGCCGACGAGCACCACCCGATCGCGCGGCGCCTGCTGTGCCCAGGCGACGCGCAACGTGTCGTAAACCAACAGTTCCACGGGCTGGAACCAGCCGTAGGAGCGCACAACGATGACGCCGACGGCGACAAACTGCGCGCCGATCAAGGCGCGCAACGTGGCGCTGCGCAGGATGCGGGCGATAACGCCCCGCGCCGCCAGCCAACGGCTTTCAGACTGGCTCGGCTGGCTGGCGACGGTCGTCATTGCGCCAAGGGATCAGACTAAGCTGGCGAGCGGCAATATCGAGGTCGGCAGACGCCGCCGCACGACACGCGAATTTTCCCAATGTTCCTCGCCATCGCGCACGGTTTCTTTGTCGTGGACAGTGCGGCACACCGGCCATACTGTTCACCAGGAATGACTGCGTCAATCATGACCAACGTATTGCGCGGCGCCTGGCGCGCCGCCGCGACCGCCGGATTGTGCCTCGTTGTCGGCGGCGCGCCCGGGGTTGCCCGAGCCCAGAACATCACGGTCGACGGGCGGCTGTCGCCGGCGCAGACCCTGGTCGGTCCGAACTATGCGATCGGCGCCAACCTCGGCAAGCAGGTCGGCGGCAATCTGTTCCACAGCTTCGGGAAGTTCGGCCTGAGCCACACGCCGGTAGCTGAGACGGCGACATTCTCCGGCCCTGTGACGGTGAAGAACATCGTCGGCCGGGTCACCGGCGGCACCGCCTCGTCGATCGACGGCGCGATCAAGTCGACGATCCCCGGCGCCAATCTCTACCTGATCAACCCGTCCGGGATCGTCTTCGGGCCGCACGGCACGGTCAACGTCTCCGGCAGCTTTCACGCCTCGACCGCCGATTACATCAAGATGTCGGACGGGGCGCGGTTTCAGGCGACCAACCCGGACGGCAGCACGCTGAGCGCCGCGCCGCCGGCCGCCT
>DASYUS010000075.1:0-8088 GCA_036000945.1 Allostellaceae bacterium | reverse complement strand
AGGCGTCGAAAAAGCGGCAGCCGGCCTCGAAGGCGGCCAGCACATTTGCGAGACCGAGGCCACGGGTGTCGTGGAAATGGGCGGCGACCGGCAGCGGTGCGACATCTTCCATCACCTTGCGGAAGACACGGCCGATCGCCGCCGGCTGGCCGTAACCGACGGTGTCGGCGAGGATGATGCCATCGGCGCCGGCCGCGGCGACCTCGTTGGCGATGCGGCGCACCCGGTCCTCGTCGACATCGCCCTCGATCGTGCAGCCGAAGGCGGTGGCGAGGCCGCAATTCACCTTCACCGCCTTGCCGCTGTCGCGGCACAGCCGGACGACGCGGCGGAAATCCTCGACCGACTCCTCGGTGCTGCGGCGGACGTTCGAGAGGTTGTGGCCCTCGCTGACCGAGAGGACGAAGTTCATCTCGGGGACGCCGAGGGCGAGGCCGCGCTCGGCTCCGCGCGAGTTCGGGATGAGGGCGGAGACATGCAGCCCCGGCAGCGTCAGCGCGTGGCGCACCACGGCCTCGGCGTCGGCCAGCTGCGGCAGGAGTTTCGGCGGGACAAACGAGGAGACCTCGATGTCGCGCACGCCGGCCGCATATTCGGCGTCGAGCCAGGCGAGCTTGGTTTCGGTCGGCAGGATATCGGCGATGCTCTGCAACCCGTCGCGCATCCCGACTTCGCGGATCTGAACCTTGTCGCCCATCTCAACACCTCCCGGCAGAACCTGCCGCAAAAGCTAAGCGCTGCATCGCCGCGCGGCAACCGGCAACACGCCTGGTCATTCCGGGGCAGCCCGCAGGGCTGAACCCGGAATCCACGATGCAGAGGTCCGAGTCCCTGGATTCCGTGTTCCTCGCTCCGCTCGGCCCCGGAATGACAGCTTTGAGTAACCGCAAGCAATCGGCACAATCCTGGCGCCATAAAAGCGGAGCAGCTTATGTCCGGGCCGCTGACGGGGATCCGCGTCATCGACGTGACGATCGCGGTGCTGGGGCCGCTGGCGAGCCAGATCCTCGGCGACATGGGGGCCGAGGTGATCAAGGTCGAGACGCCGGAGGGCGATCCGATGCGGCAGATCGGTCCGGCTCGCAATCCCGGCATGGCCGCCTATTTCCTCAACGTCAACCGCAACAAGAAAAGCCTTGTCCTCGACTTGAAACGGGAGGCCGCGCGCGCTGCGATGCTGCGCCTCGCCGCCACCGCCGACGTCTTCGTCCACAACATGCGGCCGGGCGCGGCGACGCGGCTCGGCATCGACTATCCGGCGATATCGGCCGTCAGCCCGCGCATTGTTTACGCCTGGGCGAGCGGCTGGCGGGCCGACAGCGCCCATCGCGACCGCGCCGCCTTCGACGATGTAATCCAGGGCGAGAGCGGCCTCGCTGCGCTCAATGGCGGGGACGGGCCGCCGCGCTATGTGCCGATGGTCGTCGCGGACAAGATCTGCGCGCATGTCCTCGCGTCTTCGGTCGCGATGGCGCTGTTTGCGCGCGAACGCACCGGCCAGGGGCAGGAGGTGCATGTGCCGATGATGGAGGTGATGAGCGCCTTCAACCTCGTCGACCATCTGTGGCACGGCGTCTTCGGCGAGCCGGAGAAGGGGCTCGGCTATCCGCGCATGCTGACGCCCTACCGCCGGCCCTACGCGACCAGCGACGGCTATGTCTGCCTCCTGGCGACGACAGACCGGCAATGGCGCGCGCTGTTCGCCGCGATCGAGCGCGCGGACCTCGCCGACGACCCGCGCTTTGCGACGATCGAGCAGCGCACCGCCAATATCGACGAACTCTACACGCTGCTCGCCGAGTACATGCGGCGGCGCTCCACCGCCGAGTGGCGGGCGCGGCTCGACAAATTCGACGTGCCCAATGGCGGGGTCAACGATTTGCCCGGCCTCGTTGCCGACCCTTATCTTCACGAAACCGGGTTTTTTCGCCGGGTCGAGCATCCCTCCGAGGGACCGCTAGTGACGACGGCGATCCCGGTCAGTTTCTCGGGGTCGCCGGGCAGCCTGCGGCTTCCGCCGCCGCGCCTCGGCGAGCACACGGCCGCGATCCTCGCCGAACTCGGCTACAGCCGCGACGAAATGGCCGCGATCAGCGGCGCCGAGTTGCCCTGATCCCGCTTGATCGGCCCGCCGCCGCCGGGCATCGTGGGCCGGCGGGGAGAGGGGGACGGTGCGCTGGCAAGCGGGGATGGCGCTTCTTTTGGCGCTGCTGGTCGGCGGCTGCAGCGGCGCGAGCAAATGTCCGAAGCCGGTCTACTATGACGATGCAACGTTGAAGAAGATCGAGAGGGCGCGACAGGCCCTGCCGAAGGACAGCATCCTCCTGCAGGTTTTGGCCGATTATGAAAACGAGCGCGACGACCTGCGGTTCTGCAAGTGATGGGTGCGGCTTGACAGCGCCGCGCAGGCGATTATGACGGACGACATCGTCGCGAGGGGGACGCGCCGGGCATGAAAAGAGCTTTTGTTTTTCCCGGGCAGGGCTCACAGGCGCCCGGCATGGGCCAGGTGCTGGCCGCCGCCTTTCCGGCGGCGCGCCGGTTGTTCGACGAGGTCGACGACGCGCTCTCGACGCCGCTGTCGCGGCTGATGTTCGAGGGCCCGGAGAGCGAGCTGACACTGACGGAAAATGCGCAGCCGGCCCTGCTCGCGGCGAGCCTCGCGGTGATCCGCGTGCTTGAGAGCGAGGCCGGTTTTGATATCGCCCGGCAGGCTGCCTATGTTGCCGGCCATTCGCTCGGCGAGTATTCGGCGCTGGCCGCTGCCCGTGCGCTGCCGGTCGGCGTTGCGGCGCGGCTCGTTCGGCGGCGCGGTCAGGCGATGCAAAAGGCGGTGCCGGTCGGCGTCGGGGCGATGGCGGCGCTGCTCGGGCTCGACATCGATGTGGCGCGCGAGGTCGCCGAGGTGGCGGGCCAAGGCGAGGTTTGCGCCGTCGCCAACGACAACTGCCCGGGCCAGATCGTCGTCAGCGGCCATCGCGGCGCGGTCGAGCGGGCCGTGGCGCTCGCCGCCGAGCGCGGCGCCCGGCGCTCGATCATGCTGCCGGTCAGCGCGCCCTTTCATTGCCCGCTGATGAGCCCCGCGGCCGCGATCATGGCCGAGGCGCTTGCCGAGGTGGCGCTGGAGCCACCGGTCGTGCCGCTCGTCGCCAACGTTACCGCGGCGGCAACCAGCAACCCCGACGACATCAAAAAGCTGCTCGTCGCCCAGGTCACCCGGATGGTGCGCTGGCGCGAAAGCGTGCTGCTGTTTGCCGAGAACGGCGTCGAGGAGGTCGTCGAAACCGGCGCCGGTCGGGTGCTCGCCGGGCTCGTCAAGCGGATCGACCGGACGCTGTCGACGGTTTCGGTCGGGACGCCAGCGGAGGTCGAAGCCCTGATCCAGAGCTTGTGACCGGCATGGCGGAAAGGATGTTCGATCTCACCGGACGGACCGCGCTGGTGACCGGCGCCTCCGGCGGCATCGGTGGTGCGATCGCCCGGGCGCTGCATCGCCAGGGCGCTGCGGTGGCGCTCGCCGGGACGCGCGGTGCCGTGCTCTCGGGGCTCGCCGCGGAACTCGGCGAGCGCGCACACGCGCTGACGGCCGACCTCGCCGACCCGCTGGCGGCGGACCGCCTGGTGCGCGACGCCGAGGCGGCGATGGGGCATGTCGATATCCTTGTCAACAATGCCGGGATCACCCGCGACGCCCTGGCGCTGCGGCTCAAGGACGAGGATTGGCTGGCGGTCATCGAGGTCAACCTGTCGGCCGCGTTCCGTCTGACCCGCGCAGCGTTGCGCGGGATGGTGCGGCGGCGCCACGGCCGGGTCATCTCGATTACCTCGGTGGTTGGCGTCACCGGCAATGCCGGGCAGGCGAACTACGCTGCGGCAAAGGCCGGCCTCATTGGCATGACGAAATCGTTGGCCGCCGAGATCGCGAGCCGCGGCATCACCGCCAACTGCATCGCCCCGGGGATGATCGCGACTGCGATGACCGACAAGCTGAGCGACGAGCAGCGCGCCCGGATCGCCGCGGCGATCCCGATGGGTCGGTTCGGCGCCGCCGAGGACGTGGCCGCTGCTGCCGTCTATCTCGCCAGCGCCGAAGCGGGCTACATTACTGGCCAGACGCTGCATGTAAACGGCGGGATGGCGATGGTATGACGTGGCCGTCTCGTCCCTGCCCCGCTCTCGGCGGGAACTTTTACGGCGGCCGAATTCGTGTTATGTGAGCCGCGCCTTCACCGGGTCCATGATGGCGGCATATGACGGCTGAGCCCGCAAAGGGGCGCCCGGACCGCGCGGAAATGGGCCATTACCAAGCACGCAATCGAGGAAATGAGCGAATGAGCGACGTCGCCGAGCGGGTCAAGAAGATCGTCGTCGAGCATCTCGGCGTCGACGAAGCCAAGGTCACCGAGAACGCCAGTTTCATCGACGATCTGGGCGCCGACAGCCTCGACACCGTCGAGCTGGTGATGGCCTTCGAAGAAGAATTCGGGTGCGAGATCCCGGACGACGCGGCCGAGAAGATCGTCACCGTCAAGGACGCCGTCAGCTTCATCGAGGCACACAGCTGAACGTGCCGAGCTTCGCACGGCGCCGAGCCCGCCGGGCCTCGGCCCGACCGGCCACCCACCGCCGCACGGATGCGGGAGCTAGCGTGAGATGAGGCGCGTCGTCGTCACCGGCATGGGGGTCGTGACGCCGCTCGGCGTCGGGCTCGAGACGGTATGGCAGCGCCTGATCGCCGGCGAATCGGGGATCCGCGCCATCCAGTCGTTCGATGTCTCCGATCTGCCGTCGCGGGTGGCGGCGCAGGTGCCGCGCGGCGATCGCACCTCCGGCCTGTTCAACGCCGACGAATGGGTCCCGGCGAAGGACCACCGGCGGATGGACGAGTTCATCATCTTCGCGATGGGGGCGGCCGTTCAGGCCGTCGAGGATGCCGGCTGGCAGCCCGAGAGCGAGGAGGACCACGAGCGCACCGGGGTGATGATCGGGTCCGGCATCGGCGGCCTGCCCGGCATCTCGGAGGCTGCGCTGACGCTGCACGAGCGCGGCCCGCGCCGAATCTCGCCGTTTTTCATCCCGTCCAGTCTGATCAACCTCGCCTCCGGCAACGTGTCGATCCGCTTCGGCTTCAAGGGGCCGAACCATGCCGTAGTGACGGCCTGCTCGACCGGGGCGCATGCGATCGGCGATGCGGCGCGGCTGATCATGCTCGACGATGCCGACGTCATGGTATGTGGCGGCGCCGAGGCCGCGATCTGCCGCCTAGGGCTGGCCGGGTTTGCCGCGGCGCGAGCGTTGTCGACCAATTTCAACGACGACCCGCCCAGCGCCTCGCGCCCGTGGGACCAGGACCGCGACGGCTTCGTCATGGGCGAAGGCGCCGGCATCCTGGTGCTTGAAGAATACGAGCACGCCAAGAGGCGCGGCGCCAGGATCTATGCCGAGGTGTTGGGTTACGGCATGTCGGGCGACGCCTACCACCTGACGGCGCCATCCGAGGATGGTAACGGTGCCTTTCGCTCGATGCGCAACGCCCTCAAAAGCGCACGCCTGCCGGCGGACAGCATCGACTACATCAACGCGCACGGCACCTCGACGCCGCTCGGCGACGAGATCGAGCTCGGCGCCGTTAAGCGGCTGTTCGGCGAGCACGCCTACAAGCTGTCGATGTCGTCGACCAAATCGGCGATCGGGCATCTGCTCGGCGCCGCCGGCAGCGTCGAGGCCATTTTCGCGATCTTGGCGTTGCGCGACGGCATCGTCCCGCCGACGCTCAATCTCGACAATCCCTCGCCGTCCTGCGACCTCGACCTGGTTGCAAAACAGGCGCGCGAACGCCAGGTGAAATACGTGCTGTCGAATTCGTTCGGCTTTGGCGGCACCAATGCATCGTTGATTTTCGGCGGACCGGATTTGCCCCGGTGATCCGCCGCGCCGACGCCCCGGATGGCTGGCCGGCGGCTGCAAGGTAACCGATTGGAGACGAGCGGCCGGAGCGTGCGATCATGAAGTTTCTGCGGCTGCTGGCCGGGATCGTCGCCGTGGCCGGCATGGTCATCGGCGCCCTGGCCGTGGCGGGGTATTGGCTCTACCGCGACGCCCAAGCTCCGGGCCCGCTCGCCGCCGCGCGCACGCTTGTAATCCCCGCTCATACCGGCATCGCCGGGATTGCCGAGACGCTGGCGCGGGAGGGCGTGGTTCGCGACAAGCTGGCGTTCGAGTTGGTGGCGCGGCTATCCGGCCGCGGCGGCACCCTGAAAGCCGGCGAATATGAGATCCCGGCCCGGGTAAGCGCGCTGCAGACACTCGACATCCTGGCCGGCGGGAAGACGGTGAAGCATCGGCTGACGATCCCCGAGGGGCTGACGAACGCCGAAATCATCGAGCTCGTCCGCAAGGCGCCGGCGCTGGAAGGCGATGCCGGGCCCCTGCCACCCGAAGGCGGGTTGCTGCCGGATACCTACGTCTACAGCTACGGCGATACGCGGCGCGAGCTGATCGAGCGCATGCAGCATGCGATGGCGCACCTCGTTGGCCAGCTGTGGCGTGAGCGGCGGCCCGACCTGCCGCTCGCCACCCCGCAGCAAGCGGTGATCCTCGCCTCGATTGTCGAGAAGGAGACGGCGCGCGACGAAGAGCGCCCGCATATCGCCGGCGTGTTCATCAATCGGCTACGCATCGGCATGCCCCTGCAAGCCGACCCGACCGTGCTGTTTGCGCTCGGCGGCAACGGCGCGAGCAGGATCGAGCGCCCGCTGACGCACGCCGATCTCGCGGTCAATTCGCCGTACAACACCTACCTCGTCAAGGAGCTGCCGCCGGGCCCGATCGCCAATCCTGGCCGCTCGTCGCTGCGCGCCGCGATGCGGCCGGAGCGGACCGAGGATTTCTATTTCGTGGCGGACGGGACCGGGGGCCACGTCTTCGCCAAGACGCTCGCCGAGCAAAACCGCAACGTCGCGCAATATCGCCGCAGTGCTGCCGGTTCGGCCGACGCCGACCCGGCGCCGGCCGCAGCACCGGCGCCGGCCGCAGCACCCGCGCCGCCGCCCCCCAAGCCGCCCGGGCCCGCCGCGGCGCGGCGCTGCCGCCAGGAGGCGGGGCACGCCTGCCCGCGCTGAATGCTAGGGCAGGGCGATCGCATTTCAAAGCCCTCCCCCATCAAGGGGGAGGGGGCGAGCATGCCAAATGCGATTTGCGCTGAACGCAGGTGCGCTCTGCATTGTTGGCGCGCGCGCCGGCCGCTATAACCGAGGCGGGGGCACAGGTAGAGGTGGCGGTGGGCGTCTCCAGCATGACCGGGTTTGCCCGCGCCGAGGGCGAGGCGGACGGCGTCTCCTGGGTCTGGGAGCTGAAGAGCGTCAACAGCCGCTCGCTCGACCTGCGCCTGCGCCTGCCACCCGGCTTCGACGCACTCGAACCGCAGCTGCGCGCCGCGCTGCCCGGACGCATCCGGCGCGGCAACGTCTCGGCGACACTGTCGGTCAACCGGCTGGCGCCGCCGGCGGTGCGGGTCAACCGCGAAATGTTGGCCCAGATCGTCACCCTCGTCGGCGAGCTGGCCGGCGACATCGAGGCGGCGCCGCCGCGGCTCGACGGCCTTATCGGCCTGCGCGGCGTCATCGAGACGGTCGAGGACGAGCCGGACAGCGTCGTCGAGGCGCGCCGGGCATCGGTCGTCGAAGGCTGGGCCCTGGCGCTCGACCGGCTGGCGACGGCGCGGCGTGAGGAAGGCGTGCGGCTCGCGGCGATCCTCGCCGGGCAGCGCGGCGAGCTTGCCGCCCTGGTCGAGGCGGCTGCCGGGAGCGCCGCGGCGCAGCCCTCGGCAATCAGGGCACGGCTCGAAGCCTTGCTGGCTGAGCTCTCGAGCGTCGCGCCGACGATGCCCGAGGAGCGGGTCGCCCAGGAGCTGGCGATGCTCGTCAGCCGCGCCGACGTGCGCGAGGAGCTCGACCGGCTGCGCGCCCATATCGCCCAGGCGGGCGAGCTGTTGGAGCGCGGCGAGGCGATCGGGCGGCAGCTCGATTTCCTGTGCCAGGAGCTCAACCGCGAAGCCAACACGCTGTGCTCAAAATCCGCGTCGCTCGA
>DASYUS010000074.1:0-6623 GCA_036000945.1 Allostellaceae bacterium | reverse complement strand
GTGACGCCGGGCTGCGCCAGCACGTCTCGGTCGAAGCGACGCACGCCGCTGTCGCCGCGCAGATCGTGCAGGATACGGTTGCCGCCGAGCCCCTGGTTCATCACCGCCATCGGCCGGCCGCCCCGTTCGACGAGGCGCCGCGCCAATTGGTCGGGCCAGCGGCAATAGGCGTCGATCGTCGAGATGTTGCCGTCGGTCAACGAGTCGCCGAGCGCGACGACGGCGCCTGCCTCGCTGCCGGCCAAGACATCGACGCCGCAGAGGAAAAGCCACTGGTCGGTCAAGTTGCCGACCGGCATCACCGCCGCGCCGGTGAAGTCGCCGGGCGGCGAGATGTAGTTGGTCTGCCGCGCGTAGCGCCCGGTGATCGCGAAACTCGCCAGGACCTCTCCGGGAAGATGGAAGCTGACCGCGAGGTCGGAGAGCGGCGCGACGTTGAGCTCGACCGGGTCGCTGAACTGGACGGCGCCGGCCGCAATGACGGCGCCGTCGCTGCCGCCGAAGGTCAGCTTGCGGTCGCTGCCGGGGATGGCGGCCGGCCCCTTGTCGCGCAGCGCGACGCGGGCGGCGCCGATCTGGAGCGGCCGGTTGCCGTAAGCGTTCGAGATGCGCACCCGGAGCCGGTCGCCGCCAAGGGAGATGCGCGGGTTCATCCGCAGCGTGTGGTTGTTGAAGCCGACGACGCCTTCGGCCGGCGCCGGCGAAGCGGTCCACGTCCCGACCCAATGCCTGTTGCCTTGCATGACGCCGTCCTCCTCCCATTCCGTCGTTGGGTGCAATGGTGCCGCCGCTCCTGGCGTCGGGGCAATGGTTTTGATCTGGCGCAATGCTTCTGCCGTCAGCGCCGATAGAATTTCCCGAGTACGAGATGCGACTCATTAGCATTTGCATCGTTCCGGACACGCCGACAAGCTGCCGGGCCGTCGGCGGGCCGCGCCGACACATCGGAGGGTAATGATGGGCAAACACAAGCTTGGCGACGATAGCGATGACAATTCCCCGCTCGGGATCGAAGCCGACGGGTGGGACGGCGCGCCAATCCCGGCACCTCCGACGCCGTGGCTATTCGATCCGTTCCTTGTCGTCATCGACGATTTCAATCGGGCCGCACTCGGCCATTCGCGGGCCGATGGCGACGCCGAGAATGCCGCAACTCCGCAGGGGCACGGCGGGACGACCGTAACCGCGCCGCATAGCGCTGCCACGCTGCTCGATCCGCTATCGCAGCCGATTTTCGTCAACGATCTGCCGTTGCCCGAGCGCATCGACGCCAGCCGCCCGGCCGGGTACGTCGTCCAGATGCGGGAGGCGGAACAGTGGCTCGGCCTGGTGGATGCCGATGGCAACCCGCTGCTGACGACGATATGGGGGTACGGACTGGCCGGGCACGACGTGACCTATCCGGGGCCGACCTTCGTCGCCTATGAGGGGGTGCCGATCCGCGTCAACTGGCAGAACAAGCTGCCGGTCGACGGCCATCTGCTGCCGGTGGACACCAGCATTCACTGGGCCGATCCGGAGAGAAAGTCGGTCGCGGATGGCTACGTCCCAACCGTCGTGCACCTGCATGGCGGCCACACGGCCTCCGGCAGCGACCGGTTGCCCGATGCCTGGTTCGTGCAGAACAACGCCGAGACGGGGCCAGGCTTCACCGACAAGGTTTACACCTACGCCAACGATCAGGACGCGGCGACGCTCTGGTATCACGACCATGCGCTGGGCGTGACCCGCCTCAACGTCTACGCCGGCCTGGCGGGTTTCTATCTGCTGCGCGATGCGACCGAGAACGCGCTGATCGAAGGGGGCGTCCTGCCGGGCGGCCCGTACGAGATCGAGATGGCGATCCAGGACCGCGCCTTTACCAGCGACGGGCAGCTCTACTACCCCGCCTTTGCCGACGATCCGATCCCCGGCACCGGCGACACGGTGGCCGACTCGCTGCCGCCCGATTACGAGGACCTCGGCGGGACGTTCCCGAGCATCGTGCCGGAATTCTTCGGCGACTTCATCATGGTCAACGGGATGGCGTGGCCAAAACTCGATGTCGCGCCCGGTGACTACCGGTTCCGGATGCTGAACGGGTCAGACTCTCGCTTTTACGTGCTGAAACCCGACGACCCCAACGTCAAGGTCACCCTCGTCGGCACCGACGGCGGCCTGTTGCCGCAGGCAATCACGGTCATCGATGGCGTCGACGCCGGAAATGACGGGCTGCCCGACGCCGGCGAGCAGCTCGTGTTGGCACCGGGCGACCGCCTCGATCTGGTCTTCGACTTCGGTCAGGTCGCCGGCGAGGCGGTGACGCTGCTCAATGTCGGGCCGGCTTTCGAGCCGTTCAAAGGGCTGACGGCCGACGGCTCGCTGGCCGGCGGCGCAGCGGCCGCGACGACCGACGACTCGGTCGGTCAGATCATGCGCTTCAACGTTGCCGAAGGACCGTCGATCGACAACGCGACTGTCGACGACGGAACCGTTCTCAATCCCGACTTCCACCCGCTCTCGGAGGCCAGTGCGAACGTCATCCGGAAGCTCGGCGTATTCGAAAGCAGCGACGAGTTCGGGCGGGTCGAAGGGCATCTCGGCGTCGCGGAAGACACCACCGACATCAACGGCGACCCGGTCCCGTTCGGGCCGCTGATGTGGGAGGATCCGATCACCGAGACGCCGCAGCTCGGCGCCACCGAGATCTGGGAATTCTACAACTTCACCGAAGACGCCCACCCGGTCCACGTCCATCAGGTGCAGTTCCAGGTCCTCGGCAAGCAGCAAATCTCGTTCACCGACGACCTCGACAACGCCACCTCGGAGGACGGCGAGGACGGGCTGCCCGACGACATCAACCACGACGGCCGGATCACCATCGGGCCGGAGGGTTCCGACAACGATGTCTTCACCTTCGGCGATGTCAGCCCGCCAAGCCCCGAGGAGAGTGGCGCCCAGGATACCGTCTTCGTCGCGCCGGGCGAGGTGTTGCGGGTCATAGCCCAATTCGACATCCCCGGCGAATTCGTCTGGCATTGCCACATCCTCTCGCACGAGGATCACGAGATGATGCGGCCGTACGAGGTGGTCGAATAACAGCAAAAAGACACCCCTTGCGCGGGCTTGACCCGCGCATCCACGTCTTGGCAGCGGCCACACCGCAGCAGGGAAGACGTGGGTGGCCGGATCAAGTCCGGCCACGGGGAATTTACGGTTCCGGCGCACTTCCCAATAACCCTATCTTCACCCCCGCACACCCTTGCGGCAGACCAAGAGAGAGACAGGGTGAGGCGCCGTTTTCCGTCTACAAATACGGGTCGGGTAGCGCCAGGTAGTTGATGACGCAATCGCGCACCGCGTCTTCGAGCGGGGTGAAGGGGGCGTTGTAGCCCGCCGCGCGCAGGCGGCTGATCTTCGCCTCGGTGAAATATTGGTAGCTGGGCTGGAGGGCGGGCGGGATGTCGATGAAGTCGATCTTCGGCGCGACGCCGCAGGCCGCGCCGAGCGCCCGCGTCAGGTCGAGGAAGCTGCGCGCGGCGCCGGTGCCGCAATTGTAGATGCCGCTGATGCCGGCGCCGGGGTCGCGCCGCCACAGCCACAGCATCACCTCGGCGCAATCCTTGACGTAGACGAAGTCGCGCAGCTGCTCGCCGTCGGCGTAGTCTGGCCGGTGCGAGCGGAACAGCCCGATCGTCTCGCCGGCGATGACGCGCGGGTAGTTCTTCGCGACGAGGCTCATCATCTCGCCCTTGTGCTGCTCGTTGGGGCCGAACACGTTGAAGAATTTGAGCCCCGCCCAGAGCGGCGGCGCGTGGCCGGCCGCGGCCTGGCGCATCGCCCAGAGGTCGAAGGCGTGCTTCGACCAGCCGTAGAGGTTGAGCGGGCGCAGCCGCCTCAGGGCGTCGATCCCGCCCGCATCGTCAAAGCCGGCCGCGCCGTCGCCGAACGTCGCCGCCGACGAGGCGTAGATCAGCTTCCGGCCATGCGCGGCGCACCAGCGCCAGACCGCCATCGAATAATTGAGGTTGCCGGCGATCATCTCGTCGGCATCGACGGCGAAGGTCGAGGAGTTGGCGCCGAGGTGAAACACCGTCTCGACCTCGGCCACATGCCGGTCGAGCCAGGGAAACAGCGCCTCGGGGGGCATGATCTCCTCGAACTCGCGCTTGGCGATGTTGCGCCATTTGTCGCCACTGCCGAAGCGGTCGACGATGACAAGGTCGCTGCGGCCCGCCTCGTTGAGGGCGGCGCACAGCACAGAGCCGATAAACCCGCCGCCGCCGGTGACGACTAACATCGGACGACGAGCATCAGACATCCTCGCCCGAGCCGGCGAGCGCGGCGCGGGCGGCGTCGGCTTCCGCCGGCGTCGACGCGGCGCGGATAGCGTCGATGAGGCGCGTCGTCGAACGCCCCTCGACCAGATCGACGAGTACGACTCGGCCGCCGGCGGCTTCGACTTCGGCGGCGCCGACCACGCCCTCGATCGTGTAGTCACCGCCCTTCACCAGCACGTCGGGCTTGAGCCGCCGGATCAGCTCGATCGGGGTCTCCTCGTCGAAGCTGATCACCGCATCGACCGACTCGACGGCAGCGATCACTGCCGCGCGGTCGGCCAGCGCGTTGACCGGCCGCTCCGGGCCCTTGAGGCGGCGCACCCCGGGGTCGCTGTTGAGCGCGACGATCAGCCGGTCGCACTGCGCGCGCGCCGCGGCCAGGAGCGCGACATGCCCGGCGTGGACGATGTCGAAGCAGCCGTTGGTGAACCCGACCGAGAGACCGCGGCCCTGCCAGCGCCGCACCAGCGCCTCGGCCTCGGCGAGGCTGAAATACTTGGCGCGGTGCCACTCCTTGTCGCGCACGTCGCGCGACAATTCGAGCATCAGTTCGTCGAGCTCGACGGTCGCCGTACCGAGCTTCGAGACGACGATGCCGGCTGCCGTGTTGGCCAGCCGCATCGCCTGCGGCAGCGCGTAGCCGCCGGCGCAGGCCAGCGCGAGCACGGCGATCACCGTGTCGCCGGCGCCGGTCACATCATAGACCTCGCGGGCGCGCGCCGCCTCGAAATGCACCGCGCCCGAAGCCTCGACGAGAACCATGCCCTTTTCGGAGCGCTTGGCGAGGATGGCGCCGGCATCCGCCTCGCGCATGACCTTGCTCGCCGCGGCGATGATCTCGGCGTCGCTGCCGACCGGCAGCCGTGCCGCCAGCGCCAGTTCCTTCAAATTGGGCGTCAGGCAGCTGGCGCCGCGGTAGAGCCGGAAATCATCGCCTTTCGGATCGACGTAGACCGGGATGCCACCGGCGCGCGCCCGCGCAATCGCCGCGCCGATGACCTTCGGCCCGAGCGCCGATTTGCGGTAGTCGGAAAGGATCACTGCATCGACATCGGGGATCGCCCGCTCGGCGGCGGCGATCAAGGCCTTCTCCTCCTCGGGGCCGAGCGCGTGCGTCTGTTCCTCGTCGACGCGGACAATCTGCTGATGCCCGGCGAGAAACCGCGTCTTGCACACGGTCGGCCGCCGGGCGCTCGCGACGTTGCAGTCCTCGAGACCGGCGGTCCCGCCGATCAGCGCCCGGATCTCGGCGCCCGCCGCGTCATCCCCGACAAGCCCCAGCAACAGCGCCTTGCCGCCGAGCGCGGCGATGTTGCGCGCAACATTGCCGGCGCCGCCGAGCATGCTCCGCGTCTCTTTCAGCAGGAGGACCGGGACCGGCGCCTCCGGCGAGATGCGCTCGGTGTCGCAATAGGCAAAGCGGTCGAGCATGACATCGCCGAGACATAGGATCCTAGCGCTCGAAAAATCCATCAGGTCGTCGCAATCCGGCTGCGTTCTGGCGCGCGATCTTTAACACGCGAAGCCGCGGCGGGTCACTCCAACCCAGGGCGCACCCGGAAATCGGCTTCGGTCTTGCGGCGGATTTCGGCGAGCGTCACGTCGGGGGCGATCTCGACGAGTTCCATGCCGCCGCGCTTCTTGTCGATCGTGAAGACGCCGAGATCGGTGATCACCACATCGACGACACCGGCCCCGGTCAGCGGCAGCGTGCAGCGGTGCAGGAGCTTCGCCTCGTCGCGGGCGGTATGCTCCATCAGGATGATGACGCGCTTCACCCCGGCGACGAGGTCCATCGCCCCGCCCATGCCCTTGACCATGCGGCCGGGGATCATCCAGTTGGCGAGGTCGCCGTTCTCGGCGACCTGCATCGCGCCGAGGATCGACAGGTCGATGTGGCCGCCGCGGATCATGCCGAACGACTGCGCGCTGTCGAAATAGCTCGTTGTCGGCAGCTCGGTGACGGTCTGCTTGCCGGCGTTGATCAGGTCGGGGTCTTCCTCGCCCTCATAAGGAAAAGGACCCATCCCCATCATTCCGTTCTCGCTTTGCAGCTGCACGGTGATGCCGGGCGGGATGAAGTTCGACACCAAGGTCGGAATGCCGATCCCGAGATTGACGTAGAACCCGTCCTTCAACTCGGCGGCGGCGCGCTTTGCCATGTCGTCGCGTGACCAGGGCATTGGGGTGCTCCTTTCCTCAGCCGCGCTTGCGCACGGTGCGCTGCTCGATGCGCTTGTCATAGGAGGGGTAGTGGACGAGGCGCTGCACGAAGATGCCAGGGGTGTGGATGTGGTCGGGGTC
>DASYUS010000073.1:0-4374 GCA_036000945.1 Allostellaceae bacterium | reverse complement strand
ATCCGCGTCGCTCGACCTGACCCGCATCGGCCTCTCGCTGAAGGCGGTGATCGAGCAGTTCCGCGAGCAGGTGCAGAACCTCGAATGAGCGCGCCAGAGGCCCCGCCCGCCATTCACCGCCGCGGCTTTCTCCTGGTGCTGTCATCGCCTTCGGGGGCCGGCAAGACGACGATCACCCGCCGCCTGCTCGACCGCGATCCGACGCTCTCCCTGTCGGTTTCGGTGACGACGCGGCCGCCACGGCCCGGCGAGATCGACGGCCGGGATTACCGGTTCATCGAGCGGGCGCGCTTCGACGCGATGGTGGCGCAGGGCGAGTTGCTCGAGCACGCCACCGTGTTCGGCCATTGCTATGGCACGCCGCGCCGGCCGATCGAGGCGGCGCTCGCTGCCGGCCGCGACATCGTCACCGACATCGACTGGCAGGGCACCCAGCTTCTCGCCGAGAGCGTGCAACGCGATCTCGTCACCGTATTCGTGCTGCCGCCGAGCACCGATGCCCTCGAATCGCGGCTGCGCCGGCGCGCCCAGGACAGCGCCGAAATCGTCACCGCGCGCATGGCGAAATCGGCCGAGGAAATGAGCCACTGGTCGGAATACGATTACGTCATCGTCAACCGCGAGATCTATGCGAGCGTCACCGAAGTCCAGGCAATCGTCACAGCAGAGCGCCTCAAGCGCACCCGCCAGCTCGGCCTCGCCGATTTCGTCAACCGCCTCAGGGCGGGGTAGCCAATGGATCCACCAATTCGCCAGCAGACAGCCGATGGCGCGGAGAAATAAACGGCAAGGGAGAGAAAAATGACGCACGATCCAAGGATTGTAAAAGAAGAAGACATGATTGAGGAGCTGCGCCGCACGATCCCCGACTGGATCAAACACCTCGATCGGCCCGCGACGCCTTGCCTAGTTCCGGCGTTCGGGCCGCTCGAAGGCATCCGCGTGGTCGGCACGGGGGTGTTTGTGGCGCAGCCCTTTATCGGCACCAAGCTCGCGGAATTCGGCGCCGAGGTGATCCACGTCGAACGTCTCGGCGGCGACACCTTCCGCACCACCGCGCCGCATCTGACCCGCGGTCCGCGCCCGCACGGCTGCGACGAGGCCGAGGTCGGCAAGAACAAGCTGTCGCTGGGCCTCGATCTCAAGCAGGCGCGCGGCATCGAGCTCTTGATGGCGCTGTGGAAGATATCCGACGTGTGGCTAGAGTGCTCGATACCCGGAGCGCTCGAACGCGGCGGGATCACCAGCGAGCTGGCGCTGGCGGTCAATCCGAGCCTGGTCATCGTGCGCGTCAGTACCTACGGGCAGTACGGCAAGGAAGAGTATCTCGGGCGCGCCGGCTACGACGCCATCGCCCAGGCCTATGGCGGCATGATCAACCTGACCGGCGACCCGGCCGGGCCGCCGCAGCGCGCGAAAACCTATACCGGGGACTACATCACGGCGCTGACCGGCTGGGCGGCGACGATGATGGCGCTGTGGGAAGTAAGGAAAAGCGGCCGCGGCCAGGTCGTCGATCTGGCGCAATACGAGGCGGTCGCACAGACCAACGGCAACACCCTGCCGCTATTCACCGGCGAGGGCGCGGTCTATGGGCATACCGGCAACCGCGCGCCCGGATTTCAGCCCTACGACACCTTCAAGTGCCGCGACGGCTGGGTCTATGTCGGCGCGCTGGGCGGCGCGATTTATGACCGTGTCGCCAAGTTCATCGGGCTCGATCCCGCCGAATACAGCTTCGAGGCGTGTTCGAAGGACGCCGCCGCGGTCAATTCCGAGAAGGGGCGCGAGTTCGACCGGCGGCTGCGCGAATACTGCGCAGCGCGCACTGCGCTCGAGGTCGAGACCGAAATGAACGCCGTCCAGATCGGCTGCGCGCGGGTCTTCAATGTTCGCGACCAATACGAGGACCCGCATTACGCGGCGCGCGAGATGACGGTACCGGTGCTGGACCGCCAGTCAGGCGTGCCGATCCGGGTGTTTGGCGTGGTGCCCAAGATGTCGCTGACGCCCGGGCGGATCTGGCGCGGCGCCCCGTCGGTTGGCGACGATACGACAGACATCCTGGCGACCATGCTCGGGCTGTCCGAGGCATCGATCGGTCGACTGTACGACGACGCGGTCGTGCACCGCACCGAACCCTTCACAACGCCGCAGGCGACCGCCGCCAATCCATGATTTTGCCGATCGGCGGCTCCGACTGCCGCGGCTCCCGGGGTTGACGAAGTCCGCCAGCGCCGGGTCGGCGACAGAGGAGCCCGAGTGCGGTGTGGACCCCCATCGCCGGCGCTCGCCCCGGTGACCAGGGCGGCCCGCGCCGACTCTGCCATCTCAGCTGATTTTCAGGCCCTTGGCGGCGTACACCTTTTTGGCCTCCGGTCCGGCGAGGAAATCGACCAGCGCTCTGGCGGCCAGAGGCTCCTCGGTGAAAAAGGACGAACCCGCGACATACACAAGATCCGGGTTCTCCCCGGTTGCCAGCACCTTGCTCGCCGGCGGGGTGAGTATCCTGGCGGCTCTTATAAGCTTGTCCATGCGCACCTTGGTCACGATCGCGATATCGATCGTGTCATCCGTGGACACCTGCTTCTCGACATCGGCGTCCGACGCGTAGGTGATCACTAGCTTGTTCTTAGAGGCGGCTTCGAAAGCCGGGGCAAGTTCCTGCAGCATCGGACGCATCGCCTCGGTGCTCAGCACCTTCAGTTCCGCCGCGCCGGCCGGCGCGGCATACAGGCCGGCGAGCCCCGCCGCGACGATGGCGAGCAGTCGGATCACGCTTTTCGACATTTTGTCCTCCCATTTATTCGGCCAGATATCCGCCGGCATGAAACCCGCCAGCATCCCGCATCAGGGTCGATCGGCGAGAGCCATTTCTACCACGCCGATCCTCCTAATACACCTCCCGCGGCCGGTTAAATGCTGTCGAGGCGGCGCCTGCTCCGCCGGCCATAACGGCGGCTGCTGCGACGAAGACGAGGCCGCCCGACAATCGTCTCGCGTACATCATCGTCCCTCCCGAAATTGCTATCCTGCTGATTGCGCCGTGAACCAGAGGTTTCAGCCCCCTCCTGTCGTCCTCGTAGGTCGCTGCTGATGCACCCTACGATAGGCGATTACCGCAACCGTAGCAGAGTTGGGGCCAGGCGGCGAACTCGTTCGCGACACACGCCTGGCCGATCGAGCCGAGGGTTTGGCGCTTCGCCTATCGCTCCATGTTCGAGGCGGCGGCCGCCGAGGCCTGCGCGATGGCACAGAATTCGGCGACCGACAATTCTTCGGCACGCGCGGTCGGTGCAATGCCCGCCAGGGCGAGCAATGGCTCGATCGGCAGCCCCAAAGTCTTGAGGCTCGATCGCAGCATCTTGCGGCGCTGACCGAAGGCGGCAGCGGTGACGCGTTCGAGCGTCGGCTTGGCGGCGGGCACCAACGGGACGGCGCGCGGGATCAGCGACACGAGACTGGAGGTCACCTTCGGGGCGGGCACGAAGGCGCGCGGCGGCAGGTCGAAGAGGATCTTCGGCTCGGCCAGCCATTGCACCAGCACCGAGAGGCGGCCATAGGCGGGGCTGCGCGGCGCCGCGACGAGCCGCTCGGCGACCTCGCGCTGGAACATCAGGGTCAGGCTTTCGTAGTCGCCGATCCGGTCGAGCCAGCGCAGCAACAGCGCGGTGGCGATGTTATAGGGCAGGTTGGCGACGATCTTGCGCGGCTTCGCGCACAAGAGGGCCGGATCGAGCGCCAGCGCATCGCCCTCGATCACGTCGAGCCGCCCCGGATGGCATGCCACGAGTTCGCCGAGCGCGGCAAGGCAGCGCCGGTCGCGCTCGATCGCGATGACCCGGCGCGCCCCTTCGGCGAGGAGCGCGCGGGTCAGCCCGCCCGGGCCGGGGCCGATTTCGATCACCGTGGCGTGGTCGAGCGGACCCGCGGCGCGGGCGATGCGGCGGGTCAGGTTGAGGTCGAGGATGAAGTTCTGCCCGAGGCTCTGCCGCGACGTAATGCCGTGCCGGGCGATGACGTCGCGCAGCGGCGGCAGCAGCGGCGCCGATCCCTCCCCGGACCCGCGGTGCATCGCCCGCCCCGCTGCGACGCCACGCATTTCGACTAGGCGCCGGCCCGCCGCGCCGCCATCGCTGCGGCAAGCTTGAGCGCGGCTATCAGGCTGTCGGGGCGGGCGATACCGCTGCCGGCGATGTCGAAAGCGGTGCCGTGATCGGGCGAGGTACGGATGAATGGGAGCCCGAGCGTGACATTGACGGCGCCGTCGAAATCGAGCGTCTTCACCGGGATCAGCGCCTGATCGTGATACATGCACAAGGCGGCGTCGTAGCCGCGCCGTGCTGCGGCGTGGAACATCGTGTCGGCGGCCAG
>DASYUS010000072.1:0-2130 GCA_036000945.1 Allostellaceae bacterium | reverse complement strand
TCCGAGGCTGACGCCGAGCGCCTGGCAGCAGCGCGCGGCGCCGGCTATCGCGATGCGCGCGATTTGTGGCGGCGCAGCGGGCTCGGCCGTACCGCCCTCGAACGCCTGGCTGCGGCCGACGCCTTGCGCTCGCTCGACCTCGACCGTCGCCGCGGGCTGTGGGCATTGAAGGCGCTCGGCGAGGCCCCGCTGCCGCTGTTCGCTGTGTCGGACCGCGCCTTTGCCCCTCACCCCGACCCTCTCCCCGCCCGCGGGGAGAGGGAGAGCTTGCGGCACCTCCCCCTGAAACCGGCCAACATTACGGCAGGCTGCTGCAGCCGGGTCCCCTCTCCCCGCAAGCGGGGAGAGGGACAGGGTGAGGGGCCTTCAAACGATGCGGAAAGCGAAACGCGCGCCGCCGCACTGCTGCCGCAGATGCCGTTGGGCGAGCATGTCGTCGAGGATTATGCGACGACCGGCCTCACGATAAAGCACCACCCGCTCGCCTTTCTGCGTGCCGAACTCAAGCGCGACGGTCTCGTCGCCGCTGCCGACCTCGCGACGCTGCCGGTCAACAGGCGCCTCGCGATCGCCGGGCTTGTCTTGATCCGGCAGCGCCCGGGCAGCGCCAACGGCGTCGTCTTCGTCACGCTCGAGGACGAGACCGGGATCGCCAATTTGATCGTCTGGCCCGCCATCCTCGAACGCTTCCGCCGCGCCGCGCTCGGCGCCACCCTTTTGTATTGCCGCGGCCGGCTGCAGCGCGAGGAAAGCGTCATCCACCTCGTCGCCGAGGATCTGCGCGACTGGACGGCGCGCCTCAACACCCTGCGCGAGCGCACCGGCGACGACCCGCTTCCGCCGTCCGGCAAGCCGCCGTTTGCCTTGCGCGAAAGGCTCCCCGGCTACGATTCGCACGATCTGGCGATCCCGAGCCGCGACTTTCGTTAGGGGCGGCCCGTCTCGCCACATCCAGCCCCATATTCGTCATGGCCGGGCTTGACCGGGCCACTGAGATCCGCGGGTCAATCCCGCGGATGACGATACGGATGCGTCGCATGGATCATCTCGTTTTCGCCGATCCGCCGGCACTGGAAACACCCTTGCGCGCCGCGATCCGCGACGCGCACCGACTGGAGGAAAGCGAGGCCGATGCGCGCCTCCTCGCCGCCGCCGATATCCCCGCCGCGGCGCGCGAGCGGATTGCCGCGACCGCGCGCCGGCTCGTCACGGCGGTGCGCCGCGAGCGGCTCGGCAAGGGCGGGCTCGACGCCTTTCTGCAGGAATATGCGCTGTCCTCGCCCGAAGGCGTTGCGTTGATGTGCCTCGCTGAGGCGCTGCTGCGCATCCCCGACGCCGAGACGGTCGACCGGCTGATCCGCGACAAGATCGCCGCCGCCGACTGGCAGCGCCATCTCGGCCATTCTGGCTCGCTCTTCGTCAACGCCTCGACCTGGGCCCTGATGCTGACCGGGCGGCTGTTGCGCCAAGATGGCGCCGCCGACCTCGGCGCCGTGCTGCGCCGCGTCGTCGCGCGCTCCAGCGAACCGGTGTGGCGTCAGGCGGTGACGGCGGCAATGCGCATCCTTGCCGATCAATTCATCATGGGCCGTACGATCGCAGAAGCCTTGGCGCGGGCGCGCCATGCTGAGCGGCAGGGCTATCGTCATTCCTTCGACATGCTCGGCGAGGCGGCGCGGACGATGGCGGATGCTGGGCGCTACCACGCGGCCTACGAGCGCGCCATCGCCTCGATCGGCAAGGCGGCGGCCGGCCAGCCAATCGCGGCTGCCCCCGGCATCTCGGTCAAATTGTCGGCGCTCCACCCGCGCTATGAGATGGCGCAGCAGGATCGGGTCATGCGCGAGCTGTTGCCGGTGCTGCTCCGCCTCGCCGGCGAAGCGCGCGCCGCCGGCATCGGCTTCACGATCGACGCCGAAGAGGCCGACCGCCTCGAATTGTCGCTCGACCTGGTCGAGGCACTGGCGCTCGCGCCCGATCTTGCCGGCTGGGACGGGCTCGGCCTTGCCGTTCAGGCCTATCAGAAGCGGGCGCTGCCGGTGATCGATTGGCTCGCCGATCTGGCCGGCCGGGCCGGGCATCGGCTGATGGTGCGGCTCGTCAAGGGCGCCTATTGGGACAGCGAAGTGA
>DASYUS010000071.1:0-2132 GCA_036000945.1 Allostellaceae bacterium | reverse complement strand
CCGCCAGCGACGGTGCCTTGCAGAGCCCAGCCCGACTCCAGCCGCAACACGTCATTGATGCTCAACAGCACGGCGGTCCCGGCAGCGGCGATCGTGCCGGCGACGCCGAGGGTCGCGCCGGCGGCGAGGGTGATGCCGCCGGCAATTGTGTTGCTGCCGGCAACGGTCCAATCGGCGCCGGCCGCAATCGTCACCGTGTCAAAATTGACGAACTGGGTGCCGATGTTCGCCACCGTGCCGCGCGAGCTGCCGGCCAGTTGCAGCGTATCACTGACGGCGGGGCCGCCGCCGACGGCAATTCCGTAGAGCTTGTACCCGGGTTCCAGCACCAGGAGGTTGCTGCCGCCGGTGCCGAAAGCAACGGCGATGCCGTTGCTCCCGTCGATGATGCCCGAATCGATGATAGTGCCGGAGTCAAGATAGACGCCGGAGAAGGAGGTGCCGCTGATCCTGCCGGCATTGACGATCGTGGTGACCCCACCAAGGCTGGTCACGCCGTAACCGCCCTGGATCACACCGAACGCCAGGTTGTTCACCAGGCCACCCACGAGGAGGTCGACGCCTTGAAACGACCCGACGATCGAGCCGTTATTCGTCACCGCGCCGCCCGCCACCAGGCGGACACCGTCGCCGGATGATCCTACGGTCGCGGCGATCAAGCCATGATTCGTCACCGTGCCGCCGACCTTGAGGTAGACGCCGGTGCCTGACGACCCGGTCGACGCGATCCTGCCGGAGTTCGTCACCGTACCGCCCGCGGCGAGGAACACGCCGATGTTACCCAGGATTGTCCCGGAATTCGACACCGTGCCGTCCGCGGCGAGGAACGCGCCGATGCCCCCCGAGATCGTGCCGGAATTCGTCAGCGTGCCGGCGGCGCCGGCGACGCGCACACCCTGGGCATTGCCATAGATAAAGCCGTACACGTAGTTGGCGACGGTGCCGCCCGCGCCCAGGGTGATGCCGCTGGTGCCGCCCCCCTGGATCGTACCGGAATTCATCACCGTGCCGGCGGCGCCGTCGATCTCGATACCGCTGAAGCCGGCGGAGATCAGGTTCGTGTTATCGACCAGACCGCCGGTCTTCAGCAGGATTCCATTCTGGTCGGCCCCGATCACGCCACTGTTGGCAACCGTCCAGGCGGTGCCGGCCGGGCCGTAGATCGCATTGCCGGTGGAATGGACGGCGCCGGTCGAGGTGATCGTCAGTGGCGAGGTGTAGTTCCCCGCGGTTGACAGCGTGATCCCCATGGTGATCGGCGAGTCAATCGTCGACATCGTCTCCCCCCGAGGCGGGCGGCGACCGGGCGTCTTCTCGTCCCCGCGGTCGTTGCCGCCGCCGAAACGCACCACCCCGACGCTAAAGCCGCCGTTATTGTCGTTCAGGGTGCAACGATATCTTGCCGGCTGCCGCCCGGCAAACGCGAATGTCTTAGGGTCGGGTGCAGAAGGCGCCGAAGCTCAGCCCTCCCATTGCGGGAGAGGGGTTTATTCTCAGCCATGCCGGGTTTCGGCGTCGGCGCCGGGGGAGGGGGGTGCGGAGCCGGCGAAAGCGTGGTGGTCGAAGGCGATGCTTTTGATGACGGCGTAGACCGGGCGGCCGGGTGCGAGGCCGAGGGTCTCGACCGAGCGGCGGGTGAGGCGGGCGACGAGGGATTCGCCGGCGCAATCGAGGCGCATCTCGACGATCGGGCCGCCGGCGGCGGCGATCTCGGCGACGGTTCCGGGCAGCACGTTGAGCGCGCTCAGCCCTTCGGGCGGATAGAGCGCGATCATCACGTCGCGGGCGCGGATGCGGACGCGCAGCGCGGCGCCGACCGGGAGGTCGAGATAGGGCACGCGCAAGTCGCCGGCGGCGGCGCTGAGCGTCGTCAGGCCGAAGGCGGGGTCGTGGCCGGCGACGCGGGTGGCGAGGATGGCGCCGGCCTCGGCCCGCCCGGTCAATGGGAAGAGGTCGATGCGGCCGAGGATCTGCGCGGTCGGCCCGACCGCGGCGACCCGGCCCTCGGAAAGGACGACGAGCGTCGTTGCGAGCCGGGCGACCTCGGCAATCTGGTGGCTGACATAGACGATCGGCACCCCGGCCGCGTCGCGCAGCCGCTCGATATAGGGGAGACTTTCGCTCTTGCGCGC
>DASYUS010000070.1:0-2266 GCA_036000945.1 Allostellaceae bacterium | reverse complement strand
GCGCGCGTCACCTCGGCGCACAGCCGCTCGACGCTGATCGGCGCGGTGTTCTTGGCGACGAGCGAGACCATGCTCTCCCGCCAGTCGGCGACGATCCGCGCCGCCTCATCGGCAAACCCCGAGTCGCGCGCCGGGCGGCCGACGACCTGGTTGAGCCGCGCCAGCGTCGCTTTCGGGTCGCCGAGGAGGCCCGTCGTGTTCGGGTAGGAGCGGCCGATCTCCAGGGGATCGGCCTCGATCTGCACGATCTTCGTATCGATCGCCGGCACCCGCCAGCTGTGCGTCACCTGGTCGCCGGTGTCGCAGCCGATGAACAGCACGAGGTCGGCAGCGCAGACGATGCGGTTGGCGGGCGGCGCCGAATAGCTGCCAGCGACGCCGGCCGACAGGCGATGCCGCGTCGGGATGATGCCGCGTGCCCCGAGCGTCGTCGCGACCGGCGCGGCGAGCGCTTCGGCAAGGGCGAGCACTTCGCGTCCGGCACCCGAGGCGGCCGCCCCGTCGCCGGCGACGATCGCCACCCGGCGGGCGCCGGTCAACAGCGCCGCGGCGCGCTCGATGTCGCGCTCGTCGGCGACCGGGCGGTGCACCGGGATGGCGCGTGCCCCGTCCTCGATGACCGGCGGCTCGGCGGTGTGGCCCAACTCGATCGTATCGCCCTGGTGCCCGTCGAAGTCGAGATGGGTCGGGCGCGGCGTGTCGGCGAGCGCGGCGCGCCAGGCGTGGCGCAACAGGCGCGGCAGTTCGCTCGTCGAGTCGACCGGGCTGGAAAACTTGGTCACCGCCGCGAACAGCGGCGCGTGGGCGATCTCCTGATAGGAATTGCGATGCTGGAACGAGGCCGGCTTGTGGCCTGTCAGGGCGATCACCGGGCTGCGCCCGAGCCAGGGGTCCTGCAGGCCAGAGGCGAGGTTGGCGGCGCCGACCGCCTGCGCCATGCACACCCCCGGCCGACCGGCAACCCTGGCGTAGCCGTCCGCCATGTAGGCGGCGGCCTTCTCCGAATGGGCGAGGACCGGTTTTACCCCGAGGTCCTCAAGCTGCAGCAGCGTGCGGCGCATCACCGACTCGACGAAGAACACGTGGCTCATGCCGGTCCCCGCCAACGCTCGCGCCAGCCATTCGGCGCCGTTCATCGTGCCCTGGTCGCTCATCCCGCTTCCCTCGCCGTTGACGGCCTATGATACGGCATCGCCGGCACCATTCGCGAGTGGTCCGATCGATCGGCGGCGCCTCAGTTTGACGATTATTCGCTGCCGGACGTCCTTCGACACGGCGCTTCGCGCCTCCTCAGGATGACGAATTTTTCAGATATATCAGAAGCTTCGTCATCCTGGGGAAGCGCCCGCAGGGCGCGCCTCGAAGGACGTATAAATTGACGGCTTTCGGGTTGAACCCTCGCCAGGACCCCGCTATGGCGAGCCGTACCCCGGCGCGTGGATGCAGGCCGTCCAGTGGCCGTCTGCCACCTCGCGCAGCTCGGGCATCCTTTGCTGACACTCGGCGGTGGCCATCCAGCAGCGCGGATGAAAGACGCAGCCTCTTGGCGGATTGAGCGGGCTCGGCACCTCGCCGGCCAAGGGTATGCGCTCTCGCTGCGTGTCGATGATCGGGTCGGGTATCGGGACGGCGGACAAGAGCGCCTTGGTGTAGGGGTGGAGCGGGGTCGCATAGACCGCGTTACGCTCGGCGATCTCGACGATGTGGCCGAGGTACATCACCGCCACCCGGTCGCTGATATGCCGCACCACCGACAGGTCGTGGGCGATGAACAGGTAGGTCAGGTCGAACTTCTCCTGCAACTCCTCCAGGAGATTGACGATCTGGGCCTGGATCGACACATCCAGCGCCGACACCGGCTCGTCGCACACGACAAATTGCGGGTTGACCGCAAGCGCGCGGGCGACCCCGATGCGCTGCCGCTGCCCGCCACTGAATTCGTGGGGAAACCGGTCGGCCATCGAGGTGCGCAGCCCGACCAGCGATAAGAGCTCCGCTACCCTCTCGCGGTAGGCGCGCTGGCTGGTAGCAAGACCCTGCACGCGGAGCGGCTCGCCGACGATGTCGCCGGCCGTCATGCGCGGGTTCAACGAGCTGTACGGGTCCTGAAAGATCACCTGCATGTGGCGGCGCATGCCGCGCAGGTCGCGCGCGTCCATGCTGCACAAATCCTCGCCGTCGAACAGGACGCTGCCGGAGGTCGGCCGGTAGAGCTGCAGGATGCATCGCCCGGTCGTCGTCTTGCCGCAGCCGCTCTCGCCGACCA
>DASYUS010000069.1:0-3556 GCA_036000945.1 Allostellaceae bacterium | reverse complement strand
ATCCGATCGGAAATCGCGGTCACCCGGCTTCGGGCAGCTCCGGCAGTTCGATGAAGGAGGGCGTCGCCCCGGCGTGATGGACCGTGTTGGCGGCGACCCGGATCGCGTCGTCGCCGTCCTGCGCCAGGACCGGGTTGCCGCTGTTGGTGTTGCGGGCGCGGCGCGGGAAGTTGCTGCTGGTGACGTCGACCTCGATCCGGCTACCCGCGGCAAGCGTGTGGTGGATGTCGCCGAGATCGATCGTCACCCGATAGACGCGGTCGGCGACGAGCGGCTGCGCGCCCGACAGCGGATCGCGGTACATCGCACGGACGACCCCATCCATCAGGAGCATCGCCTCGCCGTCGGGCTTCTTCTCGATCAGCTTGGCGACGAAATCGGTATCGGGGCAATCCGACCCGACATGCAGCGTGACGCGGACGTTGCCGGCGATCGTCAGATCCCGGCGCAGCGCCTCGCCGCGGTAGATCAGCCCGTAATCGGGCAGCGCCCGGCCCGGGCGCTGGTCGAGCGGGCCGGGATCGATCAGCATGTTGCGGCCGCCCAGGGTCGGGATCGGGCGGCGCGGATCGTAAGTGTAGCCGCGCGGGCCGCCGCCCGGTCCGTCATCGGCGAGGCTGCCATCGTCGCGCAGATAGAACCGGCGCGGCCGAGCTCCGGGCGGCGGCCAGCGCTCGGCATGGCGCCAATCGTCGGGAACATATCGGGCGCGCTCGGCGACCCAGGCGCGCGGCGAATAGTAGACCGGCGGCTCGGCGATGAGGCTGCTCGGCTCGTCTTTCAGCCAATAGCCGAACCATTCGAAATACGGGTCGCGCGGCCAGAAATTGTCGGCGTAGACGAAATAATGCTCGTTCGGACCGATCCACAGTTTCTGCGTGCCGGTGCGCGCCTGGATCTCCTGGTAGGCGGCGATGACGCTGGTCTGGAAGATGTCGAACCAGCTGGTGACGTGAAACCCCGGGATGTCGATCGTCCGGCGGAAATTGTGCTGCGCGCGGAACGCGTCGGGCGCGGGATGCGTCACGATCTCGTCGAGGAACGGCTGCCACGTGGCAAAATCGGGCGTGCCGACGAGCGGCAGGTGCAGCCAGCCGGGCGAATGGACGAACGGCGGGTCGGCGAGGCGCGCGGCGTCAAGCCTGGTGTAGCGCGCGATCGCCCGCTCGGCCGCCGCCGCCATCTCCGCGGCGCCGAGCCCCGCCCGCGCCATCGCGGCGTCGCGGTGCGCGGCCGACAGGCCGGGGATGTTTTTCGCCACCCACAGCCACAGCCGTTCCATCTCGATCGACTGGCCTTCGTAAACCACGTCGTCGTAGATGCTGGAGCCGCCGGCCTGGGCGAAGAAGCAGCGCAGGCTCGGGTGGCGGGTCGAGGCGGCGGCGAAGGTCGTCGTGGCCCCGGCCGACGACCCCGACATGCCGACCCGCCCGTTGCACCAGTCCTGCGCCGCGATCCAGTCGAGCGTGTCGTGGCCGTCCGCGGCGTCGTCGGCGTAGACGCGGTCCTCGCCCTCCGAGCCGTGCCGGCCGCGGCAATCCTGGTAGACCGCGGCGTAACCGTGCTCGACGATGGCGCGCCAGCCGCGCAGGATCGAGCCGCGCATCGGTTCGGCCGGGTTGGGCAGCCAGGCGTGCGTCCAATCGAACTTGTCGCGCGCGCCGGCGGCGGCGATGCCGTAGGGCGTGCGATGCAGGATGACCGGAAAGCGCTGGCCGCCCTTTGCCGGCAGGAAGACAAAGGTGTTGAGGCGCACGCCGTCGCGCATCGCCACCATCGTCTGCAACCCGCGGACGCCGGTAGCGGTGTCGGTCAGCGCGTCCATCCGCTCACTCCAGCGTCAGCAGCCGGCCGTAACCGGGGATCGGCTCACCGACACCGGCGCGGCGCAGCGCGTGCCACATCATCGCCGAGGCGCTCGACAGGGCCGGCTTCTGCAGATCGTGTTCAAGCGCTTCGAGGACCGGGAGCGTCGGCATGCCGGTGCCGGAGAGAAACACCGCCTCGGCCTCCGGCACATCGATCGAACGCGCGAGGCGATAGGCGCGCTCGGCGGTCTCGTCATAGATGTTGGTGACGCCCTGAAGATTTTCCGAGCGCACGACCTGGAACCCGTGCGCTTCGAGATGCGCCCGGCCCTGCGCCGTCGTTTCGGCCGAGTATGGGGCGCCCATCGCGACCCGCCGCACGCCGAGACGTTCGAGCGCGGCGACAACGCAGCCGAACGCAGTGACGACGGCGACCCCGCTCTCCCGCGCGAGCCGGGCGAGGAGATCCGCCTCGCGCTCGCGGCCGAGGTAGTAGCTCGTCGCGGTATGGGCGACGACAATGATGTCGGGTTTGACCAGCGCCAGGAGGGCGACGCTGGCGTCGAGGCTTTCGATCATCGCGCGGGTGCGCGCATCCTGGTTGTCGAGCGCGCCGGGGACGCCGCCGCCAACGGCCATGCGGTGGAAATGCAGCGACACGCCTTCGGGCGCGAGCGCCGTCATCTCCGCCTCGACCGTCGGGTTGCCCGGCGGCACCAGGAAGCCGAGCCGCGCGCGCCAGCCGATCATCGCGCTCAGCCGCGGCGGGCGGCGCCCGCCTTTTCGACGAGCTGCTCCAGGACCTCGTAGGGCTGCGCGCCGACGACGCCGTAGCGCGCGGCGACGAAGGTCGGGACGCCGGTCACGCCGTACTGGTGCGATTTTGCCCAATCGGCATCGATCGCGTCACTGAAGCGGCGCTCCGCCAGGACGGCGCGCGCCTCCTCCGCCGGCAGCCCGACCGAGGCGGCGATCTCGACGAGGATCTCCGGGTCGCCGATGTTGCGCGCCTCGACGAAATAGGCCCTGTAGAGCGCGTCGTGCAACGCCGCGCCGTCCGGCCGGGTATCCGCCCATTTGCCGAGCTCTTGCGCGAGGCGGCTGTTGTAGGTGTGGGTGCGCCGCCCGTAGGGCAGCCCCTCGGCGTCCATCAGCCCCTTCATGCGCTGGTACATCGCCTCAGGGTCGAGGCCCCGCGCGGCATACATCTCCGCCATCGAGCTGCCCTCCTCGGGCGTCTCCGGGTGCAGCGGGAAATGCACCAGCACCGTCTCGACCTCGAAATTCTCCTTCAGTTTTTCAACACGCACGGTGCTGAGGTAACACCAGGGTCAGACGTAGTCCGTGAAGATCTCAAGCTTGACTAAGTCGCTCATTTTCCTCTATATCCTCTCACTTTTAGCCGTCCCAGATGCCTCGAAATGCCCCGGCGTGACCCACCGAAACCCACCGTGTCTCGCCTCAAAGTGTGTTCCTAGCGTGTTCGGAGCGTGTTCCATGAAGCTCTCAGACATGACCGTTCAGAAACTCCCTGTCCCGGAGGGCGCAGCCGCGAAACTCTACGCCGACGATAGCATACCTAATTTCGCTGTGCGCGTGACGCAACGGGGAGCGAAGAGCTTTGTCCTTACCGTGGGCAAGGAGCGGCAGCGCATCACGATCGGCCGCTATCCCATCGTGACGCTTGCTAAGGCACGGGAGAAGGCCCGCCACATCCTAGCGGAGCGCGAGCTGGGCATCGTGCACCG
>DASYUS010000068.1:0-3842 GCA_036000945.1 Allostellaceae bacterium | reverse complement strand
CGAGATCGTCGCGGCGTTGCGCGCCATTGTGCCGGGCGAAGGCGTGATCGATTCCGCCGCCGAAATGCTGCCATACGAGTCCGACGGGCTCACCGCCTATCGCCAGCCGCCGATGGTGGTGGTGCTGCCGGAGACGACCGAGCAGGTCAGCCGCGTGCTGCGCTACTGCCACGCGCAGCGCATCAAGGTGGTGCCGCGCGGCGCCGGCACCTCGCTGTCGGGCGGCGCGCTGCCGCTGGCCGACGGGGTGCTCCTCGGCCTGGCCAAGTTCAACCGGATCCTCGACATCGACTACGCCAACCGGTGTGTCGTCGCCCAGCCCGGCGTCACCAACCTGGCGATCAGCCATGCCGTCGCCGATGCCGGGTTCTATTACGCCCCCGACCCGTCGAGCCAGATCGCCTGCACGATCGGCGGCAATGTCGCGGAAAATTCGGGCGGCGTGCACTGCCTCAAATACGGCCTGACCACCAACAACCTGCTTGGCCTCGAAATCGTGACGATCGACGGCGAGGTGGTGCACCTCGGCGGAAGGCATCTCGATGCCGGGGGCTATGACCTAATCGGCGTGATGACCGGCTCCGAGGGGCTCCTTGGCGTCGTCACCGAGGTCACCGTACGCATTCTTCGGAAGCCGCCGACGGCGCGCGCGCTTCTGATCGGCTTTGCCGCGACCGAGGACGCCGGGAATTGCGTCGCCGCGATCATCGCCGCCGGCATCATCCCGGGCGGGATGGAGATGATGGACCGACCGGCGATCCACGCCGCCGAGGATTTTGTCAATGTCGGCTACCCGCGCGATGCCGAGGCGCTGCTGATCGTCGAGCTCGACGGGCCCGAGGTCGAGGTCGATCACCTGATCGGGCGGGTCGACGAGATCGCCCGCGCCAACCGGGCGCGCTCCATCCGCATCAGCCAGGACGAAGCCGAGCGGCTCGCCTTCTGGTCCGGGCGTAAGGCGGCCTTTCCGGCGGTCGGCCGCATCTCGCCCGACTACTACTGCATGGATGGCACGATCCCGCGCGCCCGCCTCGCCGAGGTGCTGGCGCGGACAAGTGAGCTGTCTGCGCAATACGGGCTGCGCGTCGCCAACGTCTTCCACGCCGGCGACGGCAACCTGCACCCGCTGATCCTCTACGACGCCAACCAGCCCGGCGAGATCGAGCGGGCCGAGGCGTTCGGCGCCGACATCCTGCGGCTGTGCGTCGCGGTCGGCGGCGTCCTCACCGGCGAGCATGGGGTCGGCGTCGAAAAGCGCGACCTGATGGGAACGATGTTCGACGAGACCGACCTGGCGCACCAGGAGCGCCTCAAATGCGCCTTCGACCCGGATGGGCTGCTTAACCCCGGCAAGGTGTTTCCGACCTTGCACCGCTGCGCCGAATTGGGCCGGCTGCATGTCCACGCCGGCCACCTGCCGCACCCCGACCTGCCGCGCTTCTGATATCCAAATGTCATCCCGGCGAAGGCCGGGACCCATGCTTCACCTGGTGAGGATCTGCAAGGTGCGTCGCGGCCTTCGCCGGGATGACAAAGCTAGGAATCAGCGTAACTTGCGCGCATGACTCGTTTCGCCCCCGCCAATCTTGCCGAATTGCGCGATGCCGTCGCGAGCGCGCTGGTCGCCGAGGAGCCGGTCGAGGTCATCGGCGGCGGCTCGAAGCGGGGGCTCGGGCGGCCGTTGCAGACGCCGCATACGCTCGACCTCTCGCGCCTCTCCGGCATTCGCGATTATGCGCCGAGCGAATTGGTACTGACCGCCGGCGCGGCGACCCAGCTCGCCGAGATCGAGCGGGCGCTGGCCGAGGCCGGGCAGATGCTCGCCTTCGAGCCGCCGGATTGGCGCGGCCTCTTCGGCGGCGACCGCGAGCCGACTTTGGGCGGGGTCCTCGCCTGCAATCTGTCGGGGCCGCGCCGGTTTAAGGCCGGCGCGGCGCGCGACCATTTTCTCGGGTTTCGCGCGGTCAGCGGCCGCGGCGAGATCTTCAAGGCCGGCGGCAAGGTGGTGAAGAACGTCACAGGCTACGACCTGCCAAAGCTGATGGCCGGCTCCTATGGCACGCTCGCGGCCCTGGAAGAAGTCACCGTCAAGGTGCTGCCGCGCCCCGAGGCGGTCGCTACCGTCCTGTTCACCGGGGTCGAGCCCGCCGCCGCCGTCGGGCTGATGGCGGCGGCCCTCGGCTCGCCGCACGAGGTGTCGGGCGCCGCCTACCTGCCGGCCGGAACGACCCTCCCCAACGGGCCGCCGCTGCACAGCACCGCGGTGGCGCTGCGCGTCGAGGGGCCGGCTCCGTCGGTTGCCTTTCGCCGCGACAGCCTAATCCGCGAGCACAAGGCCGCCGGCGCGACGGACACTCTGGCCGATCCCGAATCGATCGCGCTGTGGCGCCTCGTCGGCGAGGCCGAGCCGCTCGCCGGGCTTACCGGTCGCGCGGTGTGGCGCATCTCGGTCGCGCCGGCGCGGGGCGCGGAATTGGCCCTGGCGATCGCGCGCGCTCTCGATGCAGCATGGTTTCTCGATTGGGGCGGCGGGTTGGTCTGGGCGGCGGTTCCGGAGACGGAAGACGCCGGTGCGGCGACGATCCGCGCGGCGATCCGCGGGGCTGACGGGCGCGGCACCGGCCACGCGACGCTGGTCCGCGGTTCGCCGGCGCTGCGCCGCGCGGTCGCCGTGTTCGAGCCGCAGCCGGGGCCGCTCGCCGCCTTGTCGCGGCGGGTCAAGGACGCGTTCGACCCCGTCCACATCCTCAACCCCGGCCGCATGGTCGAGGGCAGCTGACAGGGGCCGATGCCGCGCGCACCCTCACCGTCACCCCCGCGAAAGCGGGGGTCCAGGGCAACCAACCCAACACCGGGCCCCTGGATTCCCGCTTGCGCGGGAATGACGGCAGAAGGTTAGTCGCGGATGCAGACCGAGTTCACGCTGGCACAGCTCGCCGACCCGGATACCGCGGCGTCGGAGAAGATCCTGCGTGCCTGCGTCCATTGCGGGTTCTGCACCGCGACCTGCCCGACCTATGTGCTGCTCGGCGACGAGCTCGACAGCCCGCGCGGCCGCATCTATCTGATCAAGAACATGCTCGAGCAGGGCGGTCCGGTTGACGGCGAGACGGTCACGCATATCGACCGCTGCCTGTCGTGCCTCGCCTGCATGACGACCTGCCCATCCGGCGTCCATTACATGCACCTCGTCGACCATGGACGGCGCCATATCGAGGCGCATTATCGCCGGCCGCGAGCGGAACGGCTGCTGCGTAGTCTGCTCGGGCATGTGTTGACGCGGCCGGCGCGGATGCGCGCGGCGCTGTACGGCGCCCGCCTCGCCAAGCCATTCGCCGCGCTACTGCCGAAGCGTCTGCGGCCACTGCTCGAATTGGCGCCGAGCGCCGTGCCCGCCGCCTCGGCGATGGACCGGCCGCAGGTTTTCCCGGCCGAGGGCGCAAGGCGGATGCGGGCGGCGCTGCTGCCGGGCTGCGCCCAGCAGGTGCTCGCGCCCGAGATCAACGAAGCGACGATCCGCCTCTTGACCCGGCACGGCGCTGAAATCGTCGTCGTGCCGGGCAGCTTCTGCTGCGGCGCGCTCAATCTCCACCTCGGCGACGAGGCGGCGGCGCTGGCGCTCGCCCGCGCCAATATCGATGCGTGGGAGGCGGCAGGGGGATTCGACGCCATCGTCGTCAACGCCTCGGGTTGCGGCACGATGGTGAAGGATTACGGTTTTCTCCTGCGCACCGACCCGGCCTATGCCGAAAAGGCCGAGCGCATCGCCGCCCTTGCGCGCGACGTGAGCGAGGTCGTCGCGGGGCTGGGTTTGCGGCACCCCCTCACCCTGCCCTCTCCCC
>DASYUS010000067.1:0-2532 GCA_036000945.1 Allostellaceae bacterium | reverse complement strand
TTGGTGTTCGACGGCAATCTCGATCGCGCCGATCTGATCCTCGACGCCGCCTCGCAGGCGGATCCGAGCTCGGCCGTCGTCGTCGCGGAGTTCCGTCAGCTGCTGCGCGCCGACATCGCCCGCCGCCAGTTGATCCGCGATGGCCGCGTCCCGGAATTTCTCGACGATCCGACGCCGGCATTGCGCGCGGCATTGGCGGCCCAGGTCGCGCTGCGCGCCGGTGATGTTGCGGAAGCCGCGCGTCAGGCGGCCGAGGCCGAAACGCTCCGCCCCCGGGTTCCCGGCGTGCTGAACTTCGGCGGCGGTGACACCCCGTTCGACGATTTCCGCGACGTCGACGATCTGTGCGCCGGCTATTTCGAGGTGCTGACGACGACCGGAAAATATTATTGGATCCCGACCGAGCGGGTTGCCTCGATCGTGTTTCACCCGCCGAAGCGGGCCCGCGACCTGGCTTGGCGGCGCGTCACGATGTCGGTCAACGCCGGGCCGGACGGTGAGGTGTACCTGCCGGCGATCTATGACTCGCGCCAAGCCGATCTCGCCGACGACTACCGCCTCGGCCATACCACCGACTGGACCGAGACGGAGGGCGAACCGGTACGGGGAGTCGGCCAGCGCGTCTTCCTCGCCGGCGACGAGGCGCACGGCATCATGGAACTCGGCGAGCTGCGGTTCGGGGCATGATCAGCCGCACCGGTCGCGACCGCGGAGTTGCCGAGGCGCAGCGCGCGCAGCTGCCGCTGCTCGACCGGCTGATCGACGACGCGCCGGATGTCGCGCGCGATGCGCCGCTGTCCCCAGCGGAGGCGATCGGCATCCTGCGGCGCGGCGTGCGGCGCGACATCGAGGCGCTGCTCAATGCCCGCCGCCGCTGGCGTTCGTGGCCGCAGGGCTACACCGAGCTGGAGCAATCGCCCGTCGGCTACGGCATCAGCGATTTCGCCGCCGGCGCCTTCAACGACCCGGCCGAGCGCGACCGGCTGCGCATCCAGATAGAGCAAACGATCCGCCGTTTCGAGCCGCGCCTGGCGCAGGTCAGGGTGGTTCTCGTCGACGCCGACAACACGCTCGAATCGACGCTGCGGCTGCGCATCGAAGCGCTCTTGCGCGTCGAGCCGGCGCCCGAGCCGATCGTCTTCGACACGCTGGTCGATCCGGCGACCGCCGAGGTGCAGGTCAAGCCCAATTCGGCCGACCGCGCGAGCTCCGATGTCTGACGCGCTGCTGCCCTATTACGATCGCGAACTCAACGCGCTGCGCCGGCTTGCCGCCGAGTTTGCCGCGGCCAATCCAAAGATCGCCGGACGGCTGCGGCTCGCCCCGGAAACCGTCGACGACCCGCATGTCGCGCGGCTGCTCGAAGGCGTGGCGTTTCTCGCTGCGCGCGTACACCACCGCCTGGACGACGAGTTTCCAGAGCTGACCGACGCACTGCTCGGCGTCCTCTACCCGCATTACCTGGCGCCCATTCCCTCCGCCGCCATCGCCCAGTTTCAGGGTCAGCCGGAGCTGACGGTGCCGGTCCGCCTGCAGGCGGGCCTCGCGGTCGAGACCGAGGCGGTGCAGGGCGAGCCCTGCCGCTTTCGCACCGCCTGGCCGCTGACGCTGTGGCCGGTCGAGATCGAGAATGTGCGGCTTTCCGGGCTGCCGCTGGCGGCGCCGGCCAACCCGCTCGCCAGCGGCGCGGTCAGCGTGCTGCGCATCGCGCTGAAATGCCGGGTGGCCGAGGCCAACCTCGCCGAGCTCGGGGTCGATCGTCTGCGCCTGTTTTTACGCGGCGCCAGCAATGTGGCGCTGCCGCTCTATGAGCTGTTGTGCGCCCATGTCCTGTCGGTCGCCTACGCCGACGGCCCCGCCGACCCGGCGCCGGTGGTGCTGCCGGCGAATGTGATCGAGCCGGTCGGCTTTGCCCCGGAGGAGGCGCTGTTGCCGTGGCCGGCGCGCAGCTTCGCGGGGTTCCGGCTGTTGACCGAGTATTTCGCGCTGCCGGAAAAATTCCTCTTCGTCGACTTTGCCCGCCTCGACGGCAAGACGCTGCTCTCCACCGGCAACCGCATGGAGATCTTCGTCTACCTCGACCGCGCCCTGCCCGAACTCGAGCGCACGATCGGCGTCGACGCGCTCGCCCTCGGCTGCACGCCGATCGTCAACCTGTTTTCGCAGCGCTGCGAGCCCATCCAGCTGACCCACACCGACATCGAATACCGCATCGTGCCGGACGCGCGGCGGCCGGCGGCGCTGGAGGTGTGGCAGGTCGAACGGGTGCGGGAGACCCCGCCGGACGGCGGCACGCGGCCGTGGCGCTCGTTCTACCGGCTGACCCACGGCGATCCAGAGGCCGCGACGCCGGGCGGCTTCTACCAGGTGTCGCGGCGGCAGACCGCGGCGCCCTTGACCGGCAGCGAAGTCTATATCGGCCCGCACGATCCCGAGTTCGACCCCGATGCGCCGACCGGCGCGGTCCTGTCGATCGATGCGCTCTGCCTCAACCGCGATCTGCCGGCGTCGCTGCCGTTTGGCGGCGGCCAT
>DASYUS010000066.1:0-1798 GCA_036000945.1 Allostellaceae bacterium | reverse complement strand
ACCGCCGACCATGCGGGGCGCGCGATCCCGCGGCTGCTCGGCACGCTTGGCCTGCCGGACAGCGAACTCGGGCGTCACATCGCCTGGGACATCGGCATCGCTGGCGTGACCGAGAAGCTGGCGCAGGCGCTCGACGCCACGGCCGTGCTGCAGACCTATTCGCGCCTCGTCATCGACTGCAACCGGCAACCGCACTGGCAGAGCGCGGTCCCGACGGTCAGCGAGCTCACCGCAATTCCGGGAAATCAGGGAATCCCCGCCGCCGAGCGCGAGGCGCGCGAGCGTGAAATTTTCCGGCCCTATCACAACGCCATCGCCGAGTTGCTCGACCGCCGCGCCGCGGCAGGACAGCGAACGGTGCTGGTGGCGATGCACAGCTTCACCCCGGTGTTCAAGGGCGAGCGGCGCGACATGGAGGTTGGGGTTCTCTACAACCGCGACGCGCGGCTTGCCCGGATCATGCTCGACCTGCTGCGCGCGGAGGGCGATCTCGTCGTCGGCGACAATGCCCCCTACGCGATCACCGAGGGGAGCGACTACACGGTGCCGTTCCACGGCGAGGGCCGCCATCTGCCGCATGTCGAAGTCGAGATCCGCCAGGACCTGATCGGCGGCGATGCCGGACAGGCAGCCTGGGCGGCGCGCCTCGCCCGCCTCCTGCCGATCGCCGACGCGAGGCTGCGCGCGGCGGGCCTGTGATCGCCATCTCGGCTCAGCCGAGCACAACGTCTTTCAGCGGATGCAGACTGGCGTGGCGCCAGTGCGGCGGCGGCGCCTCCGGCGGCATCGCCATGCCGATGCGGTCGTGCCAGAACACCGGGAGGCCGAGCGCGCCGGCGCCGACCAGATCGTAGGCCGAGCCGGCGACGAAGAGGCAATCCGCCGGCGCGACGCCAAGCTCGGCGAGCGCCACCCGATAGGGCGCGGGGTGCGGCTTGTAGTAACCGGCGCGCTCGGCGGTGACGATGACGTCGAAGACCATGCCGGTGCGGGCAACGGCGATCCGGCCGAGCACTTCCGAGCAGTTGGTGACAATACCGAGCGGGACGGCGCAGCGCAGCGCGCCCAGCACCTCGGCGACCTCCGGCCACGGCTTGAGGTCGCCGTAGCGCGCCGTCAGACGGTCGCCGAGAGCGGCGGAGAGGCCGGTCGCGACGGCCGCCTCGCGCACCAGAACCTCGTACGGGCGATAGCGTCCCTCGCCGTAGGTGTTTTTCAGGTAGGCCGCGCGCCAGCGCCGCCCGTCCTCGCGGTTGCCGGCGACGGCGTCCCACAATGTCCAGGAATCGATGAGCGCCGTCAGCAGATCGAACAGGACCGCCTTCGGCCGGCTCCCGGTCACATCAGCCCGAGTTCGAGCTTGGCTTCCTCGCTCATCCTGTCGCGGTCCCAGGGCGGCGACCAGACCAGCTTGACCCGCGCTTCGTTGACCCCCGGGACGGCGCTGATCGCCGCCTCGACCTCGCCCGGCATGCTCTGCGCCACCGGGCAGGCGGGGGTCGTCAGCGTCATCTCGACATAGACGATGCCGCCCTCTTTGACCAACAGCTCGTAGATCAGCCCGAGATCGACGAGGTTGACCGGGATCTCGGGGTCGCGCACCGTCTTCAGCGCATCGAGCACCGGCTCCATCAGCGCCGCATCGTCGTCGCCCTCAGGGCGCTCCACCCCCTCGGTTTCGGGCGGCGTTTCCGGTGCGAAATCGAAATAGTCGCGATCGTGTTCCTGCGGCATCCGCAACTCCGTCTTTCGGTCCTTCGAGACGGCGCTACGCGCCTCCTCAGGATGACGATGTGAC
>DASYUS010000065.1:0-4255 GCA_036000945.1 Allostellaceae bacterium | reverse complement strand
TCCGTTTGCTGCGGTCTTGATGTCGGAAATCGACGATCAGCTGGAACACTGGCCAATCCAGGAAGAATACATCATGCGCTCGGTGGGCGACGGGTGGCGACCGAGCCATCAGGGGCCTGCGGCGAATTTCGAGGAGGCATCGCTGGCGATGATGCCGGCCGTCGTCTACCGGAAGTTCGTCAGGGGATATACCGCGAAGCAGTGGGGCATCGACCCGCACAAACTGGCCGCCGATCTCGCCGGGCGGTTCGACGTGCGCCGCGACGGCGACGTCCGGCTGAAGACGAGCCGCTACCAGGGCATCCCGCGCGGCGGCTACAGCACCTTCATGCAACGCATGCTCGACGGCATTCGGGTGGTTGCCGGGGTCGACTATTTGGCGCACCGGGACGAGTTCGCCGCCCGCCGGACGGTGTTCTTCACCGGGCCGATCGACGAGTATTTCGGGTTCGACCTCGGCCGGCTCGTCTATCGCGCCCAGCGCCGCGAGCATCGCTTCCTGCCTTGTGTCAGGTGGCATCAGCCGGTGGCGCAGGTGAACCATCCCTCGCTCGCCGTGCCGGCGATCCGCACCCTCGAATGGAAGCACATGATGGAACCGGACCTCCGCGAGGTCCCGGAGGGAACGGTAATCACGACCGAGACGCCCTATACGCCGGAGGACCCCGGCGCCTACGAATACCCGTTCCCCGACGCGGCGAACCAGCTTCTCTATGCCCGCTATCGCGAGCGCGCCGACGCCATCGACCGGCTCGTGGTCTGCGGACGCCTCGGCGAATACCGCTACTACGACATGGACCAGGCGATCGGCCGCGCGCTGACCCTCGCGCGCCGGGCGCTGCAGGGTATTCCAAAGTAGCCGCTGTCGGTGGCGCGGGGCCTCACAATCCCCTCTCCCCCATCGGGGGAGAGGGTTGGGGTAAGGGGGCGGTTTCCAGAGCGCCTGCCGGCGTCACCCTCACCCTCCCAGCGCTGCGCGCCGGGCCCCTCCCTCTCCCGCACTGCGGGAGAGGGGCTTCATGCGATCGTCGCTCAGATGCTGTCCAGCCCGTAGGACCAGCGCCGGCAGATCTGGTGGGCGATCGCGACGGGTCCCGGCACCGAGACCTGCGTCGGATCGTCAGGCCCCTCGGCGGCGCGCGCCACCATCGCGCGAAGTTCCTCCCGCGTGAACCAGCGCGCCTCGGCCAGTTCTTCGGGATCGACGGTGATCTCCTCGGAGAGCGCCTCGCACAGGCAGCCCATCATCAGCGTCGAGGGGAACGGCCAGGGCTGGCAGGCGAGGTAGCGCACCCGCCCGACGCGCACCCCCGATTCCTCGTGGACCTCGCGGCGGACGCATTCCTCCAGCGTCTCGCCCGGCTCCATGAACCCGGCGAGGCACGAGAAACGGTTGCCCGGGCGGCGCTTGTTGCGCCCGAGAAGGGCGCGCTCGCCGCGAACCGCGAGCATGATCGTCACCGGGTCGGAGCGTGGGTAGTGCGAGGCCTTGCATTCCGGGCAGCGACGCACCCAGCCGGCCGCCACCACCCGGGTCGGCTGGCCGCATTGCGCGCAGAAGCGGTGGCGGGCGTGCCAGTCGATCAACGAGCGCGCCTCGGCGAGGATCGCCGCCTCGGCGGCCGAGAGCAGCGGCGCCAGCGTGCGGGCATCGAGCGGCGGTCCCTCGCCGGGGAGCGCGCCGCCGGCGGGGCCGGCATCGACCGCGAAATGCGGCCGCCCTTCGCCGAGGCCGAGAAAGACCAGCGTCGCGCCGCGTTCGATCTGCTCGCGCCACGGCGCGACGGGCTGCCAATCGAGCGTCGGCGATGCGTCGCCGCGCGTTGGCGGCAACAGGTCGCGCAACGGCAGGAGACGCGCGGCCGGATCGTCGAGCAATGTGCGGATGTAAGCCGTGTCGCGCCGGCGTTCGCTGGCGCGGTCGAGCGGGTTGCCGGCAAAGCAATAGATTTCTTCCATGCCGGCGATGCTAATCGGCCGGACCCGGCCGCGCAACGCCGCGGCAAGGGTCGTGAACCAGAAGTTCGTTCGCTAAAAGCCCTTGGATTTGTCGTCCCTGCTTGCGCAGGGACGACAATAAAGGCGAGGAACGAGGTCGATCGGACCCTGGACTCAGCACACTACGTCAGCGCCATCAACGTCCCGATCAGATCGGCCGGCCAGACGAGGCTCAACGGGGCGATGCCCAACGCCCCGCTCAGCGACGGGTCGATCCCGGCCGGCAGGTCGAACGCCATGGCATGGCTGAAATGCGCCAGCACGCCGGCCATGTAGAGGCCACCCGCCAGCTTCCAGATATGCGGCCGCCTACTGGCCCGCGCCGGCGGCGCGCCGGCAAAGGAAAACACGCGACGTCCCAGTTTCGGCAATCCCGGCGGACCGATCATGATCTCACCCAGGCATCAGCGAGGTGGCACTGCAAGATAAGCGCAAAACCAGCGTATCATCCCCGGCTCTTCCCAATTCCAGAGCCGTGCCGCAATCATACCCCTCCCGGCCGTCGGCGTCACCGCTCTGCGGCATGATGCCTCGCCCGCCCGCCGCCGGGCCGGATGCTAGCGGGGCGGCGGCGGCACGTAATAGCCCGGCGGCGGGGCGCCGTAATAGCCCGGTGGCGGTGGGTAATAGCCCGGCGGCGGCGGATAATAGGGCTGTGGGGTCGTCGCGGCGCCGGCGAACGCGCCGGTGGCGCCGCCGATCGCCGCGCCAAGCGCCGCGCCGGAGCCGCCGCCCGCAGCAGCGCCGATCGCCGCGCCGGTCGCCGCGCCCAGGAGGCCGCCGCCAACCGCCCGCTGACCGGGGTCGTAGGGATTGGTGCAGCCGGCGAGCCCGAGGATCAGCGCGAGCCCTGCCGCGCCGGTGACGATCGCTCGATTTGTCATGTCTGGTGTGCTCCGCAGCCCGTCATCATTGATACGCATCGTGCCTGTGCGCGCGTCCCCGGCCGTGTCCTCACGCCTGGGCAAGCGCCGGGTGCTTCCAGCCGATCCACTCGCACATCGCTCGCCCCATGACGAGATCGAGGTCGCGGCCTTTGAGCCACGGCAGCTCCTCGGTGAACATCGTCACGCATTGCCGGTAGCTGCATGGCATGCGGGTGATATCGGTGCCCCAGAAACACCGCGTTGGGCCGAAAGCGTCGAAGATCTTCCGGATGTATTGGTGAATATTGCGATAGGGGTAGGGCTGGCTCGAATAGCTCGGTGCGCCCGACAGCTTGACCGCGACGTTGGGCAGCTTGGCGAGGGCCAGCATCTCGCCGAGATTGGCAAAAGCCGCATCGTCGGTGCCGGCGCCCCCGCCGCCGCCGCGCCCGTGATGGTCGATGTGCAGCTTGAGCCCGGGATGGCGCTCGGCGATGCGGCCGAACGCCGCCATATGGCCACCGGCCAGGAGCCCGACCGGCAGGCTCTCTTTCTCGCAGGCATCCCAGAACCAGTCGAGCGAGCCGTCGGTCCACCACGCCTGCTGATGCGGCTGGTTGAACGTGAAACGAAACCCGAGCATGCCGGGCCGCTGCCGCCAGTTCTTGACGATGTCGAGGCGGTTCGGCGCCTCGAGTTCGAAATTGCCGAGGATGCAGAATTTCTCGGGGCGCGCCTTCACCGCCTCGACGGCCAGCGCGTTCATCGCCTCGCCGAGCGTGCTCGGCGGGTGCAGCACCGCCGCATCGACCCCGGCCTCTGCCATCTCCTTCAGCGCATCGTCCATCGAATAGGTCGGGATCTGCCGGTGATGCGCCGACATCTTGGCGTCTTCCCAGATGTGGATCTGCGAATCGACGATCAGCATCGCATTTCTCCCCTCTTCTGCCTTAGTCGCGGGTGACAAAGATGGTCGGGACCCAGGGCGGCGGCCAGCCCTCGAGCCGCGCGCGCCGGCGGCGCTCGGGTTCGCTCTCGGCGCGGCCGGATGGCGGCCCGCCGGGCCGGGCATCGTGCTCCGCCGCGCCGGCTTCGCGCTCGCGGCGCAGTTCTTCGAGGCGGGCGCGGATCGTCGCGAAATCGTCGGCGGCTCGCGGGCGGTTCACCTGACCTCCCTCACCTCAACCGGCCAGTCTGGCGAGGCCCCGGATAGTGAAGCGGAAGCCGGCGGGGCGTCAAACGCTTCGGGCGTCGAGGATCGCCGCCGGCGGCTCGTGCCAGGGGCACTCGACCACGTGCAGGAGTGTCAACGCGGCACCCGCTTCGCGCGCCAGCGAAAAAGCGAGCTGCACCGCTGCGAGTGATGGAACCGAGAAGTCCACCGCGCACAA
>DASYUS010000064.1:0-2624 GCA_036000945.1 Allostellaceae bacterium | reverse complement strand
GCGCCTGCGTGTCAGCCATTATTCCGGTTCTCCTCATGGAACGCGTCGCCTCTGCGGGATCGCAAAGCCGGCCCCCTCTTCGACATGCCGGACCAGCGTGCTGATGTCGTCGTCCGCGGCACCCCGGAACATTGCATGCTTGTACACCAAGCGAGCGGCCTGGCAGACCCACATCGGCACGCCGAGTTCCTCGCCCTGCGCAATCGCAAGGTCGATGTCCTTCATCAGGATGTGCATCGCCGCGCCGTAGCCGAACGAGCGGTCGAGCACCGCGTTCGGCATGACCGTCAGCGTGGCGCCGTTGCGGCCGCTGCCGGCGTTGATCGCGCCCACCATCACCTCGGGATCGAGCCCGCCCTTGGCCCCCATCACGAAGGCCTCGGAGGTGGCCGCGAGCGACACCGCGAAGAGGATGTTGTTGGTCAGCTTCAGCACCTGCGCCGCCCCCGGCTGGTCGCCGGCGATCGTCAGGGTCGGCCCCCACAGCGAGATCAGCGGCCGCACCCGCTCCACCGCCGCCGGGTCGCCCGACACCATCACCGACAGCGTGCCGGCGCGCGCCCCGGCCGGGCCGCCGGAAATCGGACAGTCGACGATCGTCACGCCGCGCGGCGTCAGCGCCGCCTCGACCTCTCGCAAGAACGGCACGCCGACCGTGCAGGTGTTGACCAGCAACTTCATCGCCCGTCCGGCGGCGAGCCCGTCCGGCCCCAGCACCGCCGAGCGGAACGCGGCGAGCGTCGGCAGCGAGACGAAGACGATCTCGCACCGGTCGCCGAGATCCTTCGGCGAGGCCGCCCGGCGCGCCTGGCGCAGCAGCAGCGGGGCCATCGCCGCCTCGCTGATGTCGAACACGCTGAGCCCGTGCCCGCCATCGAGCAGCTTTTCGGCCATCGGCTGCCCCATGTTGCCGACGCCGAGATATCCCGCCTCCATCGCCGCCTCCCGCCTGGATCTCCTTCGCCCGCGGCAAGGCTGCCACAGAGCGAGGCGCTTTGCACGGCGTGCCCCTCAAGGACGGCGCAGCTCGATTATCCGTGTGCAGCGGCGCCCCTCGGCTGGCGCGCCAGCAGCGCCGCTATCACGCTCAGTGCCGACAACACGGCGAAGCATTGCAGCGCGAGGAGGTAGCTGCCGGTCAGATCGTGCAGCGCGCCCGACAACAGCGGCCCGGTCGCTTGCGACAGCACCTGCGCCGGCAACGCGATGCCGCGGATCGCGCCGAAATGGCGGCGGCCGAAATAATCGGCCCAGGCGACTGGCAACAGCGTCAAGACGGCGCCGATGGCAAAGCCGAAGACGCCGGCGGCGAGATATCCGCGGGAGGCCGATTGGACGCCGAGCATCAGGACGACGCCGAGCGTCAGGATCGCGCCGGTAGCGGCGAGCGGGTAGCGGATCGGCACGGCGCGCGGCAAGAGGCCGCAGGCGACGGTCGCCGCCGCCGACATCAGCGCGAAGACGCTGACGATCGTCGCCGCTATGGTCGGGTCGATGCCGCGCTCGATCAAGTAGGGCGCCTGGTGCAGGCTGACCCCGGCCTGTACCGGATAGACCAGCACGGTATAGAGCAGCAGCAGCCAGAACGAGGCGGTGCCGAGCGCCTGCCGTCGCGAGAAGGCGGGTTCTGCAAGGACGGGGCGGGCTGCTCCGGCGCCGGCCTCGCCCGCTTTCGGCGCCACCGCACCATCGGGCAGGAGGCCCAGATCCTCCGGTCGGCGCACGATCAGGAGCCAGGTCGGCAAAAAGCCGATCACCAGCGTCACCGCGCCGAGCGCCAGCCAGCCGGCGCGCCAGCCCTCCTGCACGATCGCCAGCTGCGCGATCAGCGGCATCGCCACCAGCCCGATCTGCTGCGCCAGGGTCAAGACCGAGCTGCCAACGGCGCGGCGCCGCACGAACCAGTTGTTGAGCGCGCCGTAAAGGCCGAGTTCGAAAGGCGCCGCCCAGCTCAATCGCGCCAGACAGAACAGCAGATAGAAGACAAGGAGCGATGGCGTCAGCGACAGCGCCGCCAGCGCGACGGCATTGACCAGCACCGCCGTGCACAGCACCAGCCGCGAGCCGCGGCGATCGAGCACCGGACCGATCAGCGGCGCCGCGATCGCTGCGAGCACGCCGCCGAGCGAGACCGCGCCGGACAGCGCCGTGCGCGACCAGCCGAACTCGCCGATCAGCGGCTCGACAAAGATCGACAGCGTCGCGACCGCCGGGCCCTGGCGGGCGAAGCCGGCGCAACAGAGGCAGGCGAGCACGACCCAGCCGTAGAAGACAGGGAGGCGCCGGGTGAGGAACAGCGGCAGCAACAGGGGGTTCATCACCGCTTATGATAGACGAGACGTGCGGCGAACGACGGCTTCGATGCCTGCACCGACCCCCAGGGTGATCGCATTTCAGTCCCCTCCCCCTTGATGGGGGAGGGTTAGGGAGGGGGTGATGGTGGTTTCGGCCAGCTCGGTGCCAAGCCGCGAGGTCACCCCCACCCCGACCCTCCCCCATCGAGGGGGAGGGAGAGGAACGCCGTATGCGCCCCGAGCGATCCTGGGCGTCGGCTTGCCAAAACCCGGGCATCGCGGCAATTTGCCGGCATGGAGGAACCGTCTGCCCTGCCCAACGGCCGGATA
>DASYUS010000063.1:0-1896 GCA_036000945.1 Allostellaceae bacterium | reverse complement strand
TTTGGGGCATTTCTTGTGCAAAGGTCTTTGCGATCGGCGGGATCAGCGGCCGGGGACGCCCTTGGTCGTTGAATACTCGAAATGCAGCGCTTCCCCGGGGTGGACCAGCGGGTGGATCGCATGCGCCGCCTGGGCCGCCTCGGCGAAGCCCGAAAGGATCAGCTTGAGCTTGCCGGGATAAAGGGCGATGTCGCCGATCGCAAAGATCCCCGGCCGCGAGGTGGCGCAGGTGGCGGGGTCGACGCTGATCCTGTTGTCATCCAAGGCGATCTCCCAAGAGGCGAGTGGACCGAGATCGGTGGCGAGGCCGAAAAACGGCAGGAGGCAATCGGCAGCGAGGCGTCGCATGCCGCCGGCGAGATCGGCGACGATCACCGCCGACAGCTGGCCCGAATCGCCCTCGAGCGCGTGCAGCTGGTAGGGAATGACCAGCTCGATCCGGCCCTCGTCGGCAAGGCGCTGCAATTGCGCGGCCGATTGCGGCGCCGCGCGGAACCGGTCGCGGCGATGGACGACGATCACCCGCTCGGCGATTTCGGCGAGCGACAGCGCCCAATCGACCGCCGAATCGCCGCCGCCGGCGATGACCACGCGGCGGCCGCGGAAATCCTCGCGGCGGCCGACAAGGTAGAAGACGCTGCGCCCCTCGAACTCGGCGATGCCGGCGAGCGGCGGGCGGTTGGGGCCAAAGGCGCCGGCTCCCGCGGCGATCACAACCGCACGCGCAGCGACGCGCCGTCCGGCCAGGTTCTCGACGACAAAGCCTGCTTCCGTCGCCGCGAGGCCGCAGACGGGATGACCGAGGTGAAAGGCCGGGGCGAACGGCCGCGCCTGCTCGAGCAGACGATCGACCAGCTCGGCGGCGCCGATTCGCGGGTAGCCGGGAATGTCGTAGATCGGCTTTTCCGGATAGAGCGCGGCGCACTGCCCGCCGGAGGCCGGCAACGCGTCGAAGAGATGGCAGCCCATCTCAAGCATGCCGCACTCGAACACAGCAAAGAGGCCGACCGGCCCGGCACCGATGATCGCGACATCGCAGCTGTCGGCGGTGTTGTCCATTTCGTCACCTTAGCGGCGTCGCGCCGCCGTGCAAGCACGCCCCGCACAAGCAGATATTGCGGCCTCTCGCCCCAGGGATATACAAGGCGTAGGTAATGATCGTTATCGAACTGGCCGATGAAGCCGCCACGGCGGCGCTCGCCGCACGCATCGCGGCGCTCGCCCGGCCGGGCGACGTGATCGCGCTGAAAGGCGAACTCGGCGCCGGCAAGACCAGCTTCGCGCGCGCCTTCATCGGCGCCCGCGGCGGCGTCGAGGCGGTGCCGAGCCCGACCTTCACGCTGGCGCAGCTTTATGAGCTGCCCGGCGCGGCGGTCTGGCATTTCGACTGCTACCGGCTGCGCGATCCGGAAGAGGCCTGGGAGCTCGATATCGAGGACGCCTTTCACGACGGGATCTCGCTGATCGAATGGCCAGAGCGGATGGCGCCGCTGGTGCCGGCTCGTCGGCTGGAGATCACCCTCTCGCAGGGCACGACGCCAACCTCCCGCCGGGTGACGCTCGACGCGGGCCCCGACTGGGCAGCGCGGCTGGCCGCCTGCCCCGATTCAACGGTTCGTCGCCCCCGCGAAAGCGGGGGTCCAGGGCAACCGCGTGAACCTCGGGGGTCCCTGGATTCCCGCTTTCGCGGGAATGACGCGAAATGATAGCCGGCACCACGCCCGCCGTCGCCGAGCGCCGAGCCGCGATGGCCGATTTTCTCGCGGCGTCGGGGTGGGGCGGCGTCACACCGGTGAGCCTCGCCGGCGACGCCTCGTTCCGGCGCTACTATCGCCTCGATGACGGCGCCCGCCGGGTCGTGCTGATGGACGCGCCGCCGCCGGTCGAGGATGTCCG
>DASYUS010000062.1:0-5755 GCA_036000945.1 Allostellaceae bacterium | reverse complement strand
TTCGAGGAATTCGTCGCCGGCGAACAGGCGGCCGGCCGCTTCGCGCTGCCGCTCCGGGCGATGCCGGGCAAGACCGCGCTGTTGCACGGCCATTGCCATCAGAAGGCGTTCGGCACCGCCGCTGCCGCCGCCAAGGCATTGGCGCTGATCCCGGGCCTTAACGTCGAAACCTTCGATTCGACCTGCTGCGGCATGGCCGGCTCGTTCGGCCTCGAAACCGAGCATTACGACATGTCGATGAAGATCGGCGAATTGGGCGTGCTCCCCAAGATGCGCGGCGCCGCGCCCGACACACTGCTCGCCGCCTGCGGCACCAGCTGCCGCCACCAGATCGCCGACGGCACCGGCCGCGCGGCGCGCCACATCGTCACGATCCTCGATGAGGCTTCGGCCGGAGCCTAGGATGCCGCAACCTGCGAATGCATCGCTTCCGGTGCGATCGATCCTAGTTTACGTCACCAGCGACGGCGACAGCGCGCTCGGCGAGAATGTGCTGAAGCTGCCGCTCCTACTGGCGCTTGGGGCGGCGTTTCCGGCGGCGCGGATCGCCTGGGTCCCGGGGACGCGCGGCGGCTTTTATCTGCGCGAGCAGCTGGCGCCGCTGGTCGATGGGCGGATCGATGAGTTCGTCACCGATCTCGCGATCCCGAAAGACCCGCGCTTCGCCTTGCGCTACCGCCACCCGATCCTCGACCGGCATTTCGACCTGATCCTTGACACCCAGCGCTGTTTCGGCCGCACGCTGTTCCTGCGGCGCATCCCGCACCGCCGCTTCATCAGCGGCACCTGGCGCTACGTCCTGTCGAATGCGCGGCCGCCGCGCCCTCTGCCGCTGCGCCCGTCGCGCCTCGTCGACAAGCTGCTCGGGCTCGCGGCGGCGGCGGCCGGGCATCCGATCGCGGTGGCGAACCCGATCCCCTTGCCGCCCGCGTGGCGCGAGCGCGCGGCACAGCTCTTGCCACCGGGTCCAGTCTATGTCGGCCTCTCGCCCGGCGCCGGCAACAAGCAGAAAGGCAAGTGCTGGCCGCTCGAAGGCTTCGTCGCCCTGGCGCGGCAGCAGGTCGAGGGCGGCCGGGTGCCGGTGTTCCTGATCGGCCCGGAAGAGCGCGACTGGTGCGCCGGGCTGCGCTCGGCGGTGCCGGAGGCGCTGTTTCCCGAGCAGCAAAACGGCCTCGCGATCGGCGGTCCCTGCCTCACAGCGGCGCTCGGCGAGCGCCTGTCGGCCGCCGTGGCGAACTGTTCCGGAACCGGCCATCTCTTGGCCGCCGGCGGGGCGCCGATGGTGTCGCTCTACGGGCCGACGCGCCCGGAAAAATACGCGCCGTTTGCGCGGGCGTTGATCTGTTTGAAGGCGCGGGATTACGGTTCCGACCGGATCGACGCCATCCCGTTCGACGCCGTCAGCGCGGCAATCGAGCGGCAGGTCGCGGTCGGTCCGGCTGTCGGCGACAGGGAAGCTGCAACGGAAGGCGTGAGGGATGCCCTTATTGGTGCCGATCTCGGTCGGTGAGCTGCTCGACAAGATCACCATCCTCGAAATCAAGGCCGAGGCGATCGCCGACCCGGCAAAGCACGCCAATGTAATGCGCGAGCTTGCCGCGCTCGACGCCGTGCGCCAGAGCGAGGTCGCCGCGCTGCCGGAATTGGACGCGCTCCAGGCCGAGCTGCAGACCGTCAATCGCCAGCTCTGGCGGATCGAGGACGATCTTCGCGCGATCGAGCCCACCGGCCGCTTCGACGAGCGGTTCGTCGAACTGGCGCGCAGCGTCTATCGCAGCAATGACGAGCGCGCCAGGCTAAAGCGGCGCATCAACCAATTGACCGGCTCGGAGATCGTCGAGGAAAAATCCTACCTCTGAATGGGCCGACATCGGGCAGGGTCAAGGGGTAGGCGCCGGCGGCGGATATGATTGCCCCGGCGGATAGGTGTCGTATTTCGGCAGCGCCGGGTTCATGTGGTCCCATGGCTGGGCGCTCTTGACGAAGATGTCGGCGTCGGCGCGAAACCCGCTCGGGTCGTCGAGCGTGCCGACCCTGAGCCCGACGATGTCGGGCCGCGTCGACACCTGGACATAGAGCGGCGAGCCGCAATCGCCGCAGAAGACGCGCGCGATGTCGTTGCCGCTGTCCGACTTGCCGACATAGCGCTTCGGCGCGCCCTTGGTGATCCGGAACCCGGCCGCCGGCACCCGCATCGCCGCGATATAGGCGGTGCCGCTGGAGCGCTGGCAGTCGCGGCAATGGCATTGCAGCGAAAACACCGGGTCGCCCGCCGACTCGTAGCGCACCGCACCGCACAGACAGCCGCCCGTTCTTGGAGTTGCCATTGCCAAACACCCTGTTGCCGGACGCGTGGAGCTGATCCAGATTGCGTCGTCGCTGCGCTACTCGCAATGACAAGAAGTTGCTGTCATTGCAAGCGAAGCGAAGCGAAGCAACCCCGACGGCAGTAGGGGAGGGGCATCAATGACCGACTGGATCCTGCGCGGCGGCACGGTGATCGACGGCACCGGTGCGCCGCGGTTTCGCGCCGATGTTGCGATCGCCGGCGACCGCATCGCGGCGGTCGGCGAGGTGGCGAAAACCCAAGGCACTCGGGAGATCGACGCATCGGGAAAGATCGTCGCGCCCGGCTTTATCGATGTGCACACCCATGACGACCGCGCCCTGTTCGCTGCGCCGGAGATGGCGGCGAAGGCGAGCCAGGGCGTCACCACCGTCATCACCGGCAATTGCGGCGTCAGCCTCGCACCGCTGGCGCTCGATCGGGCGCCGCCACCGCCGCTCGACCTGATCGGCGACAAGGCCGATTTCGCCTACCCGCGCTTTGCCGATTACCTCGCGGCGCTCGACCGCTCGCCGCCGGCGATCAACGCCGCCTGCCTCGTCGGCCATTCGAGCCTCAGGGTCGGTACGATGGCTGAACTCGACCGGGCGGCCGGTGCCGACGAGATCGCCGCGATGGGCGTGCGGCTGCAAGAGGCGCTCGACGCCGGCGCGATCGGCCTCTCCACCGGCCTCTTCTACGCTCCGGCGTTTCATGCTCCGCCGGCCGAGATCGAGGCGCTCGCGGCGCGGCTGCGCCCGGCCGGCGCCCTCTACACGACGCACATGCGCGACGAGGCCGAGCACGTGCTCGACAGCCTCGACGAGAGTTTTCATGTCGGCCGCGCCGCCGGCGTGCCGGTGGTGATCTCGCACCACAAGACAACCGGCGTCGCCAATTTCGGCCGCACCGCCGAGACCTTGCCGAAGATCGCGGCGGCGATTGCGGGGCAGGAGATCGGCCTCGACGCCTATCCCTACATCGCCTCCTCGACCGTGCTGCGCACAACACGGATCGAAGACGCGCTGAAGGTCCTGATCACCTGGTCGAAAGCGGCGCCGGAGCAGGCCGGACGCGAACTCACCGACATCGCCCGCGACTGGGGCGTCTCCATCCTCGAAGCGGCCGATCGGTTGCAGCCGGCCGGCGCGATCTACTGGATGATGGATGAAGCCGACGTGCGGCGGGTGCTCGCCTTCGAACCCACGATGATCGGCTCGGACGGGCTGCCGCACGACATCCACCCGCACCCGCGGCTGTGGGGCACCTTTCCGCGCGTCCTCGGCCATTATTGCCGCGAAATCGGCCTGTTCGGCCTCGAAACCGCGGTGCGCAAGATGACCGGGCTGCCGGCGGCGCGCTTCGGCCTCACCGGCCGCGGCGTCGTCGCCGCCGGCGCTTATGCCGATCTCTGCGTGTTCGACGCCGAAACCGTCATCGACCGCGCAACTTTCGCCGAGCCGACCCTGCCGGCTGCCGGTATCGAGCATGTCTTCGTCAACGGAAGCCCGGTGTGGTCCGAAGGTCGACCCACCGGCGAGCGCCCCGGTCGCGCCTTGCGCCGCCAGCGCCTGCAGGTGGAGGCGGGGTGATTTCGGTGCCCGAAGCACCCGACATGGACAATAAAATCGACACAATCCTGTAGCAGATTCTGGCCGATTGGTGGGACACCCAAATACACGCTCAGGTTGTTCTGGCTGCAGATTTGCTGCAAATAACAGCCAGAACAGCCGGCCAGTCGCTCGGTTATGGGGCGCGTGATGGTGCTTGCGCCGGCTCTGCGCTGCCCGGCACAATCCGGCTCCGCGGAGTGGAAAGAGAAGCGATGGCAGGCGTGGGGGAGAATGCAGGGCGGCTGCCGCTGGCCGGGCTCGTCGTCATCGATTTCGGGCAGATCTTTCAGGGTCCCTACGCGACGCTGCTGTTGGCGAAAAACGGCGCCGACGTGATCAAGATCGAGCCGCTGGGCGGCGAGCCGCTGCGCCGCCGCGCCCGGCCCGGCACCAGCTCGACGCTGCCGTTCGCGATGCTGAACCAGAACAAGCGGGCGGTGACGCTCAATCTGAAGCACCCGCGCGGCCGCGAACTGTTGTTCGAGATGGTCCGGCGCGCCGATGTGCTGCTCGAAAATTTTTCGCCCGGCACGATGGACGACCTCGGCGTCGGCTGGAGCGTGCTGCGCGAGATCAACCCGCGCCTCGTCTACGCCACCGGCACCGGTTTCGGCATCAGCGGGCCCGACCGCGACAATCTGGCGATGGATCTGACGATCCAGGCGGCCTCGGGGATCATGAGCGTCACCGGCGCGCCCGACGGGCCGCCGATGAAGGCGGGACCGACGCTCGTCGATTACATGGGCGGCATCCACCTCTACGGCGCGATCCTCACCGCGCTCTACGATCGCGATCGGAGCGGCGAGGGGCGGCTCGTCGAGGTGGCGATGCAGGAGACGGTGTATTCGAGCCTCGCCGCCAGCTTCGAGTACTACCACCGCACCGGCGAGCCGCCGCCGCGCGCCGGCAATCGCCAGGCCGGGCTGTCGAGCACGCCCTACAACGTCTACCCCGCCGCCGACGGCCACGTCGCGATCCATGTCGTCACCGAGGGGCACTGGAAGAACCTGGCGAAGGCGATGGGCCGCGCGGAACTCGCCGACGATCCGCGCTTCGCCACCAATGCCGACCGCGTCGCCCACATGGACGAAACCGACGCCGTCGTCGCTGACTGGACGCGCACGCTCCCCAAGATGGAGGTCTTCGCCCGCACCAAGGCGCTGCGCATCCCCTGTGCGCCGGTGCGCACCGCGCCCGAGGTCATGCATGACCCGCACATGCACGAGCGCGGCATGCTGGCGGACATCGAGCATCCCGAACTGGGGCCGATCACCGTGCCGACCTCGCCGCTGCGCCTGCACGGCCTCGGCCGGGCGCCCGCCGCGGTGAGCCCGACGGTCGGCCAGCACAACGCCGAGGTCTACAGCACTTGGCTCGGGCTCGCGGCCGGCGAACTGGCGGCGTTGAAGGACGAAGGCGTGATCTAGGCGTGATTTCGACCACGGAGGCTCAACACCTAATCGCATTCCCGGCGAAAGCCGGGATCTACCCATCGAGCGCTCGATCGGTGGAGCCGTGGATCCCGGCTTTCGCCGGGAATGCGGTATCTTGGTGATCCAATGATTAGGAGCGAGGCGATGAGCGAATTCGGGTTGCCGCGGGCGGAATGCCCGGAACAGATCGGGTTGTCGTCGGCGCGGCTGGAACGGGCGGCGCAGGTCATCCGGCAGGATGTCGAAAACAAGGTGATCTCCGGCGCGGTGCTGTTGATCGCGCGCGCCGGGCGGGTCGGCTATGCCGAGGCGTTCGGCTGGCGCGACCGCGAGACCGGGGCGCCGATGACGACCGACGCGATCTTCCGCATCGCCTCGATGAC
>DASYUS010000061.1:0-1599 GCA_036000945.1 Allostellaceae bacterium | reverse complement strand
TGCGGATCGAGCCGGATGTTGAGAAAACCGGGCCGCGCCGCCGCGACCGTAAAACCGCGGCCGCGGTAATCGCCGGTGATAAGCTCGTGGCGGCCGAGCGCCGCGGCGATGCGCTCGGCTAGCGCCATCGGGTTTTGCTTGGCGCTGCCAGCCAAAACCATCGCCGCGTTGGTGGCGAGATCGCCATGCGTCGGGTCGCGCGGCGGCTCGACGGCGACGCGGGCAAGATCGAGGCCCTCCGGCAGCGCCCCCTCCACCGCCAGATCGTCAAGCGCAGCAACAATGAGCCGGCGGAAATCGCCGAAAATGTCGGTCATCGGAATTTGGTCATACCGGGGCGTAGGTATCGAACAACCGACGATGCTCGTCGAGGGCGAAACGGTCGGTCATGCCGGCAAGGTAGTCGGCGACGACGCGCGCGGTCTCGCCCGCGCCGCCGCCGGTCAGCGCCCGCCACTCGCCGGGCAGGCACTCGGGCTCGGCGAGGAACAGCTGAAACAGCTCATGCACAACGCGGCGGGCCTTTGAACTCATACGGTTAACCCGATAGTGCCGGTACATCCGGGTGTAAAGGAAACGCTTCAGCGCGCGGTCGTGGTCGCGCATCTCGGCCGAAAAAGAGGCGACCGGCTCTCTGCGCTCGCGGACCTCGTCGACGCTCTTGACGCCGCTCTCGACGAGTCTGCGACGCGTCTCGGTGACGAGGTCGCGCACCATGCGGTCGATCAGCCGGCGAATCACCTCGTGGATCAACCGCGATTCGTCGATCGCCGGATAGCGCCGGGCGACCTCGGCAACCATCGCGCCGACGAGCGGCACTTCGGCGAGGTCGGCGACCGAAAAGAGGCCGGCGCGCAGCCCGTCGTCGATGTCGTGGTTGTTGTAGGCGATGTCGTCGGCGAGCGCGGCGATCTGCGCCTCGGGCCCAGGGAACGTGTCGAGTGCGAGCGGCTGGAGCCGGTCGTGTTCGGCGACCGACGGCGGCACCGGCCGCTCGATGCCGGGCCCGACCAGCGGCCCGTTGTGCTTGGCGGTGCCTTCGAGGGTCTCCCAGGTCAGGTTGAGCCCGTCGAATTCGGCGTAATGGTGTTCGAGCCGGGTGAGGATGCGCAGCGTCTGGTCGTTGTGCGAGAAGCCGCCATAGGGCTGCATCTCCGCGTTGAGGGCGTCTTCACCGGCATGACCGAACGGCGTGTGGCCGAGGTCGTGGGCGAGGCCGACCGCCTCGGCGAGATCCTCGTCGAGCCCGAGCGCGCGGGCGACCGTGCGGGCGATTTGCGCGACTTCGAGGCTGTGCGTCAGCCGTGTCCGATAATGGTCGCCCTCGTGGTAGACAAAGACCTGCGTCTTGTGCTTGAGGCGCCGGAACGCGGTCGAGTGGATGATGCGGTCGCGGTCGCGCTGAAACGGCGAGCGCATGTCGCTTTCCGGCTCCGGGTGCAGCCGGCCGCGGCTTTTCTCCGGATCTGACGCGTAGGGCGCGCGCGAAACCGCCCGAGCCATGACCACCTGCTTTTGGTTTTGTCGTCCCGGCGAACTCCGGGACCCACCTATCAACCAACGCGAGGGTGGACCGTGGGTCCCGGCTTTCGCCGGGAC
>DASYUS010000060.1:0-1861 GCA_036000945.1 Allostellaceae bacterium | reverse complement strand
ATCCCGGCGCGGGGATTGCCCGGACCACCCCGCCGCCCTCGACGATGCGCCGGAAGGCGCGGAATTTCGACCCGGCGAACACTTCCGACACGTCGGCGATGACCAGTGGGTTGCGCAGATCCGGCTTGTCGGTGCCGTATTTGAGCGCGGCATCGGCGTAGGTAATGCGCGGGAAGGGCGGCGGCGTCACCGCGCGGCCGCCGCCGAATTCCTCGAAGACGGCGTAGAGCACCGGCTCGATCGCGGCGAAGACATCCTCCTGGGTCACGAACGACATCTCGAAATCGAGCTGGTAGAACTCGCCGGGGGAGCGGTCAGCGCGGCTCGCCTCGTCGCGGAAGCACGGGGCGATCTGGAAATAGCGGTCGAACCCGGCGACCATCAGCAATTGCTTGAACTGCTGCGGCGCCTGGGGCAGCGCGTAGAACGTGCCGGGGTGGAGCCGGCTCGGCACGAGGTAGTCGCGCGCGCCCTCGGGCGAGCTGGCCGTGAGGATCGGCGTCTGAAACTCGGTGAAGCCCTGGGCGATCATGTGCCGGCGGATCGCCGCGATGACGTGCGAGCGCAGCATGATGTTGCTGTGCTCGCGCTCGCGCCGCAGGTCGAGGAAGCGGTGGGCGAGGCGCATGTCCTCGGGGTATTCGGCCTCGCTGTTGACCGGGAAGGGCAGCGGTTCGGCGGCCGACTGCACCATGAGTTCGGCGATCACCAGCTCGACTTCGCCGGTCGGCAGGTTGGGGTTGACGGTGTCGGCGGTGCGCGCGGCGATCCGCCCGGTCAACGTCACGACGCTTTCGAGCCGCAACGCATCGGCGGCCGGGAAGAGCGGCGACGACACGTCGATCACGCATTGCGTCACGCCGTAATGGTCGCGCAGGTCGATAAACAGAAGCTGGCCGTGGTCGCGCTTCCTGTGCACCCAGCCCGACAGCCGCGCGGTGGCGCCGGCATCGGCGAGGCGAAGCTCGCCGCAGGTATGGGAGCGATAGGCGTGCATGGCAAAATCCGGCGCTGGGCAAAGGCGCGGCGAACACGGCACGGATCGGCCGCGCTTGTCAAGAAACGCCCCGGCGTGGACCGGGCTCAGTTCCAGCTGAGCGTCAGCACCCCGTCCCGCATCTCGTAGCCGTCAAGCCGCGTCAGGAAGCTTTGGCCGAGCAGCGAGATCGGCAGCCTTTCCTCGACAAAGGCCGGGACCTCGTACATCGAGAACTGGCCGATGCGGATCTCCCGCAAGGTGACCCTTGCGGCTCGGGTGAGCCCGTTGGCGGTGGCTGCCTTGGCGTCGAAGACAAGGTCGCCCGGGCCAAACCCGGCGGCCTTGGCGTCGGCCAAAGTCAGCGCGACGTAGGTGGCGCCGGTGTCGACGAGAAACTTCACACTCGAGCCGTTGACGACCGCGTCGAGGCTGACATGGCCCTGGCGGTCGGCCCGATAGACCAGCGAATTCGATATCTTTTGGTCGCGCGGGCTGCGCGAAGGCGCGTCGGCGGACACCGTCAGCACGCGGGCCGGCGCCTCCGGCGGCGGCGTCAGCCATTCGCCGAGCACGACGTAGAAGACGAGCGCCGCGCCACCCCATATCGCCACCAGGCGAACCGCCCAGCCGATCATCGCGCCATCTCCTCGCCGCCGCCGCGGAACATTAGCAGCCTGCGGGAAACCGGTTAAGTCGCGGTAAAATTCGGTAGTGTCTCACTTTCAATGTAACAGCCCTTGACGCGGGTGTCGCGCCGCGGCCTCCGTTCCTATATGCTTACCGGAAAGCAACGGACGAGGTCGTGTATGACCACGATGTACGTGGTCTTCGCAATCAGCGAGGGCAATCCGGATTTCAAGGTGTTTGAGCGTCGTCCCGATG
>DASYUS010000059.1:0-3016 GCA_036000945.1 Allostellaceae bacterium | reverse complement strand
AGAAAGCCCTTGGTCGCCCGCCGGGCGACATCGACGACCTTGCCGCGGAACAGCTTTTTCCCCTTCGCCTCGTCGAGCACCGCGGCGACCGGGTCGTCGTGCCGGCGCTGCGCCTCGCGCACCCGGCGGCCGATGCCGATCGCCTTCGAAGTGGTGAAATGGATGCCCCACGCCTTCACCTCGCGCCCGGTGCGCGGGGCTTTGCAGGTCGAGGTAATCGAGCCCATCTCGACGCAGATCTTGCGGCTCGCCCGCTCCATCCATTTCCAGCTCGGCACTTTGGTGACGACCGCCTCGATGCCGCGCGGGTCGTAGAGCGCGCAGGGGTAGGGCCTGAGGTCGCCGACCGCGACGCTGGTCATCTGTGCCTCGGGATAGGCGCGCCCCATCGTGTCGGCGTCGACGACCGGGAGCCCGAGATGCGCCGCCGCCATCAGCGGCTGGATGCCGTTGCCGCCGCCGATCTCCAGCGACATCACGGCGAGGAATTTGACGCCCGAGACCGCCTCCTGCAGCGCGACGGCGCGGGCGATGTTGCGGCTGTCGGCGAGGCGCTCCTGCCCGACCAGCGGTGCCCCCATGTTGGAGACGACCGCCACCCAATCGTCGTCGCCAAGGTCGAGCGGCGACATCAGCTCGACCCGGTGCCCCGCGGCATAGAGCCGGCGCATGTTGAGGAGCCCGAGATAGGGGCTGCCGCCGCCCCCGGTCCCGAGGATCCACGCCCCGACCGCCAGGCATTCGATGTCGTCTGACGTGATCGGGGTGGTCATTCGCCGTTGCTGGCCGGCAGGCGGACCTCACCGCCTCCAAACAACGACTGGTCGCCGCGGATGTCCAGACGGTCCGCCTCCGCCATTTTGAGAACCCGAGCCCGCAGCACCCACGCACCGGTCTGACGGAACGGTTCGTCAAAGAGCTTGCCGATCGCGTCCCCAATCACCCTGTTGACCTTTGTCCATCCGGCAGGAACGCATGAGATGATGAGATCATCGAAATAGGAGAATGGGGCGGAGACCAGCCGGCCGCCATCGAGAACGCGAAGAGAGGCATTCTCGCGGCGAAGCTCCGCCCAGGTTGCTCGATGTCGATCGCGCGCGGCTACGTCGAGCGGTTTGGCGCTATCCCAGTAGCGCGCAGTGGCTAAGTGTTCGGGCCGCAGCAGTGCCAAATTGTTCACCTTGGCCTGCGTCGTGGGCCCGTCCGCGCGGTTAAAGGTGACATTCGCTTCGTCGAACTCGACCACATCGTAGGCCGCGTCGCCCATGCGCCAGACCCATTCGAGAAAATCGGCGTACTCGCCCGCGTCGCGTCTCGAGAACCAAACAAGGCGGCGCCTGGATGCTTCTGCGGCATTCCAGAAATCGTTCAGCCTTTTGATCTCACGCGCGTGCTTGCCGAGATCTATCATCAGCTCGCGCTCGATCCATACGAGCCGAGCCGCGGGGTCGGGAGGGTCGATCGGCCCGAAACTCAGGTTGTCAGCCCAGCAAAAGACACGCTCGCGGCGACCGGCCAATTTGAGCGCCTGCTTCAGCGAACCAGCCGCACTGCCGGAAAAGATGAAATGCCTGAGCACTGCCGCCATGTCCGCCTGTATAGAGCGGAAAGATGGATACCGCGAGGAGGAGATCGTGCCGCTTTCGGGGATTAGGGTCGTCGATCTGACGCGCATTCTGGCCGGGCCGTTCTGTACGATGATCCTGGCCGACATGGGGGCGGAGGTCATCAAGATCGAGACGCCGGGGCAGGGCGACCCGCTGCGCCAGCAGGGCGTCATCAAAGAAGGGCTGTCGTGGTACTTCGCCGCGTTCAACCGCAACAAGCGCTCGCTGACGCTCAATCTGCGCAGCGAGGAGGGCAGAGCGGTGCTGGCGCGGCTGATCGCCCGGAGCGACGTGCTGGTCGAGAATTTCCGGCCGGGCGTCCTCGACGCGATGGGGTTCGACGCGGCGCGGCTCAAGGCGCTGAAGCCCGACCTCGTCACCGCGGGCATCAGCGGCTTTGGCGGGACCGGGCCCTATCGCGACCGTCCGTCGTTCGATTTCATCGCCCAGGCGATGAGCGGCTTCATGGCGGTGACCGGGATGCCCGATGGGCCGCCGCTGCGTGCCGGGCCGCCCTTGGCCGATCTCGTCGCCGGGCTCTACGGCGCGCTCGGGGTGTGTGCGGCGCTGGTCCGGCGCGGCTGCACCGGCATGGGCGACACGGTCGGGTCGAGCCTCAACAACGGCCTTATCAGCCTTCTCGCGTTCCTCGCCGCCAACCATCTCGCCACCGGCGGAGACCCGGCGCGCACCGGCAACGACCACGCGATCGTCTGTCCCTACGGCATGTTCCGCACCAGCGACGGCGAAGTGGCGCTCGCGCCGAGCCAGGAGCAATCCTACCAGCGCCTCGTTGACGCGCTCGGCGCCGCCGAATGGCGCGCCGATCCGCGCTTTCTGACCAACGATTTGCGCGTCGCCAACCGTGCCGCGATGAACCAGGCGGTCGAGGCGCGGCTCGTCGCCGACACGACCGAACATTGGATCGCGCACCTCAATGCCGCCGGGGTGCCGTGCGGCCGGGTCATGGGGTTGTCGGAGGTCTTCGCCGATCCGCAGGTGATTGACCAGCAGATGGTGCTGACCCAGCCTCACCCGGGCCATGGTGACGTAAAGATGCTCGGCTTCCCGGTCAAGTTCGCCGAGGCGCCCTGCCTTCTGCACCGCCCGGCGCCGGAAATCGGCGCCGATACCGACGCGGTGCTGCACGAACTCGGCCATTCGGCGGCGGAAATCGCCGGGATGCGCGCGGCCGGGGTGGTGTAGCGACCGCCCCGGTCCCGGAAATCAGGATACCGCGCGGGCCAGCCGCTACGATTCGGCCGAGAGCGGCACCGTGTCGTGAAACCGCCGGTAATCGATGACGCGGCTCCCGTCTTCGGTCCAGCCGATGACGTCGACGAAGCGATGGTTCCACCGGATTTCGTCCGGCAGGTAGGAGGTGCGCGCGTGCACGCGCTGGGCGATCG
>DASYUS010000058.1:0-3924 GCA_036000945.1 Allostellaceae bacterium | reverse complement strand
CGATGCCGTGCCAGAGGCGCCGTGCCTCTTCGATCGTCTCGTGCGTCTGCATCGCCAGATACGGCGAGACCTCGATCGAGATGTAGCCGTCGCGCCGCTGGGTCTGCTCGTAGACGAGGTTGAGCGCGTCGGCGCCGTCCTGGATGTCGCGGATCGCCAACCCCTCGAACAGCGCGCCGGGGTCAAGGTCGCGCGCCTTTTCGGCGGCCGCGATCAGCTCGTCGTAATCGTCGCCGTGGCCGATCGCCTTCTCGAAGATCGACGGGTTCGAGGTGACGCCCCGGAGCCCGTCCTCGGCGATGAGACGGCCGAGTTCGCCACTCTTCAACAGGTCGCGGCTGACAAAGTCGAGCCACACCGATTGGCCGTATTCCTGAAGCGTCCGCAGCGGATTTGCCATCTCGCACCCTTCCTGCCGTCACGCCAACTCGCGGCAGCGAGAAGTGTCGTCGCCGGTCATGACGCTGTTATTTCAACGCCCGGAGCGGGCGATGGTGCCGGCCAGCGCCCGCGCCGCGGCGATCCGCCCGGCAGCCGGGTTGACCCGCGAGTTGCCGTCATTGTGTCGCTTTCGCAATGGCTGCGCAACCGGATGCGAGTCGACGATGGCTCGGTAGCCCCGAGCGGAGGTGGTCTCTACTGGGCCGCCACTGCCTTCTCGCACAACAGCGCCAGCGCCGCCTCGATGACCGGCATGCCGATCTCGCCGGGCGAGGTCATCACCGATTCGGGGTGGAACTGCACCGCGGCGATCGGCAGCGATTTGTGCTCGACCGCCATGATCACCCCGTCCTCGGTCTCGGCGGCGACGGACAGGACCGCCGGCAGCCCGCTGCGCACCGCATAGAGCGAATGGTAGCGGCCGACCGTAAAGCGCTCGGGCAACCCGCCTAGGAGCCGGCTCGGCAGGGTACGCACCACGGACGGCTTGCCGTGCATCGGCACGTCGAGCACGCCGAGCGACCCGCCGAAATATTCGACGATCCCCTGCAGCCCAAGGCACACGCCAAACACCGGGATGCCCCGGGCAAGCAACAGGTCGAGCGTCTCGCGCAGCGCGAAATCGTCGGGGCGGCCCGGCCCCGGCGACAACACGACGAGGTCGGGGCGCAGGCCGTCGCGCAGCCGGGCGCGGGCAAAATCGTGACGCAGCGTCGTGACGTCGGCGCCGGTGGTGCGGATGTAGCCGGCCAGCGTGTGGACGAACGAATCCTCGTGGTCGACCAGCAGCACCGCGCGGCCGCGCGCCGATTGCGCCGGCGTCGCGGTCACGCGTTGCACTGCCGCCACTCCAGACCCGCGAACCGCGCCGAACAGCGCGGCCGCTTTGAGGCGGGTCTCGGCTTCCTCGGCGTCCGGGTCGCTGTCAAACAACAGCGTGGCCCCGGCGCGCACCTCGGCGATGCCATCCTTCATTCGCATCGTGCGCAGCGTGAGCCCGGTATTCATGTTGCCGTCGAAGGTCAGCCGGCCAATCGCGCCGCCGTACCAGCGCCGCGACGAGCGCTCGTGCTGCTCGATAAAGCGGATCGCCCACAATTTCGGCGCCCCGGTCACCGTGACCTCCCAGGCATGGCTGAGGAAACCGTCAAGCGCATCGAATTCGGGGCGCAATTCGCCTTCGACATGATCGACCGTATGGATCAGCCGCGAATACATCTCGATCTGGCGCCGGCCGATGACCTTGACGCTGCCGGCGACGCAGACCCGCGACTTGTCGTTGCGGTCGACATCGGTGCACATCGTCAGCTCGCTCTCGTCCTTCTTCGAGTTGAGCAGCTCAAGGATGCGGTCGGCGTCTTCGAGCGCGTCGCGGCCGCGTGCGATGGTGCCGCTGATCGGGCAAGTCTCGATCCGGCGCCCCTCGACGCGGACATACATTTCCGGCGAGGCCGAAACCAGAAACTCGCCGTCGCCGAGATTGATCAGCGCACCGTAGGGCGCCGGGTTGGCTTGGCGCAGACGATGGAACACGGTACTCGGCCGATCGGCGCAGGGCGCCGACAGCAACTGGCCGCAGACTACCTCGAACAGGTCGCCGCGCACGAAGGCATCCTTGGCCCGCCGCACCAGCGCGGCATATTCGCCCGGGCCGTGATCGCTTTCCGGCGGCAGCGCCGCGACCGGCTCGCGGCGGTAGGGCGCCGCTGACGTGGCGCGCGGCAGCCCAGCGGTGGAACGGCCGGCGACCGCGAAATCGTAGCGGTACCTCGCCGATTGCTGCCGCATGTGGTCGACGATCAGGATCTCGTCGGGCAGGTAGAGCACGAGATCACGCTGGTCGGCAGGGCGCGGCAGGCGCAGCTGCATCGGCTCGAACTGGAACACCAGATCGTAGCCGAAAGCGCCGTAAAGCCCGAGATGTTCGTCTTCGGGGCTGGCGAACAGCTCGCCGAGCGCGCGCAGCAGCGAAAACACGCTGGGCTGGCGGCTGCGCTCCTCCTCGGGAAACCGGGTGGCGCTGTTGCGGATCGCGCCGTCGATGCGGTCGGCGCCGGCGTAGCCAATGTCGGCCCCGGGGAGCGCGGCCAGTGCCTCTCCGACTGCGCCGAGCAACAGGCGGCCGCGCTCGTTGAGCGCCTCGACCGCAAAGGCGCGGCCGCGCGCGGTAAGGGCCAGCGGCGGGTCGACAAACCCCATGTCCCAGCGCGTGTAGCGGCCGGGAAACTCAAAGCTCGACGAGAACAGGACGCCGCGCCGCTCGTCGAGCCGGTCGGCGAGCGCCGTGTCGGCCGGGCTGTAGGGCTGCGCGACGGTCTCGCGCTCGATGCGGACGCCGCCCTTGGTTACGTAGCTGATGCGCTGCACGGGGTTCCTCCGGGGTGATCGCCGCCTCGGAGGTGCCTGGAGCCGTCGCCCACAAAAAGCGAAAGCCGCCCGGTGCTCCGAGGCGGCCTGTAGAAACGGAATAGCGTGGCCGCCCGGGTTAGACGGGCCACCACCAATTAGTCGAACGCGACACGATGCTCATGAAAAGATCCTATCAGATGTAGGATGGGTTGAGCAACGCGAAACCCATCGGGCGGTGATGTTGATGGGTTTCGCTTCCGCTCAACCCATCCTGCGAACTACGAACTGCAGCGATCCATTGACAAACTGAGACGCTCCCGCGATTTCCGTCGGGCGGCGGAGGCTGATATATAGGGCGCATGACACAGAGCACATGCCGATGAGCGATGCCGCGATCAGCGATCTGAAGCCGCTGCTCGCCAAGGTGGCGACCGGGCGCTCGCTTAGCGAAAGCGAGGCCGAAGCGGCGTTCGAGATCATCATGAGCGGCAGCGCGACGCCGTCGCAGATCGGCGCCTTCCTGATGGCGCTCAGGGTGCGCGGCGAGACGATCGACGAGATCAGCGGCGCGGTACGGATCATGCGCGCGAAGGTGCTGGCGATCGACGCGCCGCCCGGCACGATCGACACGGTCGGCACCGGCGGCGACGCTTCCGGCACGTTCAACATCTCAACCGCCAGCGGGCTCGTCGTCGCCGGCGCCGGCGTCCCGGTGGCGAAGCACGGCAACCGGGGGCTCTCGTCGCGCTCGGGGGCGGCCGATGTGCTGGCCGCGCTCGGCGTCAACATCGATTGCGACATGGCGATCGTGCGGCGCTCGCTCTGGGAAATCGGCTTCTGCTTTCTGATGGCGCCGCGCCATCACAGCGCGATGCGCCATGTCGGCCCGACCCGCGTCGAGCTCGGCACGCGGACGATCTTCAACCTGCTGGGGCCGATGTCGAACCCGGCCGGAACGCGGCGCCAGCTGGTCGGCGTGTTCGCGCCCGAATGGGTCGTGCCGATGGCCGAGGTGCTGGGCCGGCTCGGCGCCGAGCGCGCCTGGGTCGTGCACGGCTCGGGCATTGATGAAATGACCACGGCCGGGGTCACCACCATCGCCGAGTTCAACGACGGCAAGGTAACGAGCTTCGA
>DASYUS010000057.1:0-2504 GCA_036000945.1 Allostellaceae bacterium | reverse complement strand
CGCGACGCAGGGCATCCGCTTTGTCTTGAGCGGGGTATTCGACGCCCATCCCGGGCTCAAGGTCATTCTCGGCCATATGGGCGAGGGGCTGCCATTCTACCTCTGGCGGATCAGCCATGGGCTCCGGCAGACGATGAGCGAGAAGAGCTTCCGCGACATCTTCTGCACGCATTTCTGGATCACGACGAGCGGCTTCTTCTCAGACCCGGCGTTGGTCTGCTGCATGATGGAGATGGGGATCGACCGCATCCTCTTCTCGGTCGACTATCCGTTTGTCGACAACCCGTCCGGCGCGAAATGGATCGAAACCTTGCCGCTCTGCGCCGAGGACCGCGAGAAGCTCTTGAACGGCAACGCCCGGCGCCTGTTGAAGCTGTAGCGGAAAGCCCCTCTCCCGCATTGCGGGAGAGGGTGGCCGACGCAAAGCGGCGGCCGGGTGAGGGCTGCCACCAACGAGTCGGTCGCCGCCCCCTCACCCTGCCCTCTCCCCCGGTGGGGGAGCGGGTCATTTCAGCGCTTCACTCTCGACCGTAATGGATTTCGAGCACCTCGATCTCTTCGGTGCCGGTCGGGGTGCGCAGCTCGACCATGTCGCCCTCGTGCGCCTTCAGGAGGGCGCGGGCGATCGGCGAGATCCAGCTGACCTGGCCGCGGTCGAGATCGGCTTCGTCGATGCCGACGATCGTCACCGTCTTCTCGGCGCCGCGCCGGTCGGCATAGGTGACGCGGGCGCCGAAGAACACCTGGTCGCGCCGCGTCTGGAGGGCGGGATCAACCACCTCGGCGCTCTCCAGTCGCTTCGAGAGGAAGCGGATGCGCCGGTCGATCTCCCTGAGTCGCTGCTTGCCGTAGATGTAGTCGCCGTTTTCCGAGCGGTCGCCGTTGCCGGCCGCCCAGGAAACCACCTCGACGGTTTTCGGGCGCTCCTCGCGCAACAGGCGCCGCAGCTCCTCCTGCATGCGGCGATGCCCGTCGGGCGTTATGTAGTTCTTGACCCCGGCCGGGATCGCCGGCGCCTCGTCGGGCAGCTCGGCCGCATCATCGGTTTCCTTGACGAAGGCCTTCGACATCAGACGACCTTCTCGGTGTGCAGCGCGGCGATCTCGGTGGCGCTGTAGCCGAGCCTCGCGAGGATCTCGTCGGTGTGCTCGCCCAACAGCGGTGCCGGGCGGCGGTAGGTGCCTGGGGTTTCAGAGAGCTCGATCGGGGTCGGCGCCAGCGGCACGGCTTGGTCGAGGCCGGGGAAGGCATGCTCCTCGAGGAGATGGGCGGCGCGGATGTGGGCGTCGTCGAGCGCCTGCTGCGGCGAATAGACCTGGCCGGCAACGATGCTGGCCGTTTCGAGCTCGGCCAATGCCTCGGCGCAACTCCGCTCGGCACACCACACGGCCATCCGCGCCGAGATGACCGCGCCATTGTCGCCGCGTGCCTGGTCGTCGGCAAAGCGCGCGTCGGCGAGCCAGTGCTCTTCGCCGATCATCCGGCACCAGCGCCGGAACATCGGCCCGCCGATCACCGTCGCGACGATCCAGCCGTCCTTCGTGCGGAAATAATCCGCCGGTGCCGAGTTGAAGCCGCGGTTCTCGGTGGCGACGCGGTTGGCGCCGGTCAGTGCCTGTTCGATCAGCAGCGAATTGGCAAAGGCGATTGCGGTGCGCAGCAGCGCCCCTTCGACCTTCTGGCCGTGGCCGCTCTTGCCGCGCTCCAAGAGGGCCGCCAGCGTGCCGAACGCCGAGAGGCAGGCGGTGCCGAAATCGACCCATGGCACCTTCAGCGCGATCGGCTGCTCGGGCGTGCCGGAGAGGTAGACCGCGCCGCTCATTGCCTGGCCGATGCCGTCGAAGCCGTGCTTGTAGGAGAGCGGCCCGCCGGCGCCGAACCCCGTGACCGTCGTCAGGATGATGTCGGGCTTTGTCGCGCGCAGGCTGTCGAGGTCGAGCGCCAAGGCGCGCAGCACCGCGGGCGGCAGATTGGCGACAACGACGTCGGCGGTGGCGACGAGCCTGCGGACGATCTCGCGTCCCTGGGGCGCCGCCGGGTCCAACGTCATGCCGCGCTTGTTGCGGTTCATCGCCAGAAACATCGCGCCGCCGCCGTCCTCACCGGCGCCGACCGGGATGAAGAAGCGATCCTCGCCGCCGCCCAACCGCTCGATGCGGATCACCTCGGCGCCGAGGTCGCCCAAGAGGGCGGCGCAGAACGGCCCGGCGATATACCGCCCGAAATCGAGTACGCGAATGCCGTCGAGAACCCCCGGCACAGATGCCTCCATCCACTCATCGTCATTGCGAGCGAAGCGAAGCAATCTCGTGCCGCCGCGCTCTCGTTCCCGCGAGATTGCTTCGTCGCGGCGCTCCTCGCAATGACGACGATTTAAACAATTCGGGCCCAGTCGAAATCGCTGCCCGGATCGGCGAGCAGCACCGGCCCGCAGACCGCCGCGACATAGGCGTGCGGTACGGCCGATGGCTCGACGCGGTAGCGGGGTGCGAGGATCGGCGGCA
>DASYUS010000056.1:0-2600 GCA_036000945.1 Allostellaceae bacterium | reverse complement strand
TCGCGCACCGTGGGCGTCGAAGTCTCGATCGCCGGGCACGAGATCGGCGACAACGATCTGCGCCGCGTCATCGACCAGGGCCGCAGCGCGCAGGTCCAGCCGGACCGGCGCATGATCCATTCGATCCCGGTCGGCTATACGATCGACGGCAGCCGCGGTATTCGCGACCCACGCGGCATGTGCGGGCAGCGCCTGGGCGTCAACATGCACGTCGTCACCGCCAATAGCGGCGCCGTGCGCAATCTTGAGACCGTCGTCGGCCGCTGCCATCTCGATATCGAATCCTTCGTCATGGCGCCTTACGCCTCGGGCCTCGCCAGCCTGGTCGAGGATGAGATGGATCTGGGCGTGACGGTTGTCGACATGGGCGGCGGCACGACGTCGCTGGCCGTGTTCTTCGACGGGCATGTCGTGCACACGGATTCCGTGCCGATCGGCGGCGGCCACATCACCAACGACATCGCGCGCGGGCTGTCGACGCCGCTGGCACACGCCGAGCGCATGAAGACGCTGTTCGGCAGCGCCATCGCGTCCCCCGCCGACGAGCGCGAGATCATCGACGTGCCGCTGGTCGGCGAGGAAGAGCACGCGCACGCCAACCACATCCCGAAATCGATCCTGACCGGCATCATCCGCCCGCGCCTGGAAGAGACATTCGAGCATATCCGCTCGCGTCTCGAGGCCAGCGGCTTCGACAAGGTGGCCGGGCGCCGCGTCGTGCTGACCGGCGGTGCCAGCCAGCTGCAGGGCGTGCGCGACCTCGCCGCCCTCGTCCTCGACAAACCGGGGCGGATGGGCCGGCCCATCCGCGTGGCCGGACTGTCCGACCAGACGGGCGGGCCCGCCTTCTCCACCTGTGCCGGCCTGCTCAACTACGCCCTTCTCAAGAATGCCGAGGCGCCCAGAACGTCCAGCGTTTCGGATGCGGAGACCAACGGCCTGTTTGGCCGCTTCGGTCTTTGGCTGCGTGAAAATTTTTGAATTTGGAAATTAACCCCAACCCGAAGCCGGGCGGTTTCTCGGCCGAGCGAATGCCCTCGAAGAACTGGAGGCCCTAATGACAATCAACCTCTCCGTGCCCAAGACCGATCGCGAACTCAAGCCCCGCATCACCGTGGTGGGTGTCGGCGGTGCCGGCGGCAACGCCGTCAACAACATGATCCGCGCGCAGCTGGAAGGCGTCGAATTCGTCGTCGCCAACACCGATGCGCAGGCGCTGACCCAGAGCCTGGCGGAACGCCGCATCCAGCTCGGCGTCGGCACGACGCAAGGCCTGGGCGCCGGCTCGCGCCCCGATGTCGGCCGCGCCGCGGCCGAAGAGGCGCTGCCGGAGATCCTTGAGCACCTGAGCGGGTCGCACATGGTGTTCATCGCGGCGGGCATGGGCGGCGGCACCGGCAGCGGTGCGGGCCCCGTGATCGCCAGTGCCGCGCGCGAGCAAGGCATCCTCACGGTCGGCGTGGTGACGAAGCCCTTCCATTTCGAGGGCCAGCACCGTATGCGCACAGCCGAAGGCGCCATCGAAGAACTGCAGCAGGTGGTCGACACGCTGATCATCATCCCGAACCAGAACCTGTTCCGGGTGGCGAATGAGCGCACGACCTTCGCGGACGCCTTCAAGATGGCGGACGACGTGCTCTATTCGGGCGTGCGCGGCGTCACCGACCTGATGGTCATGCCGGGCCTCATCAACCTCGACTTCGCCGATATCCGCGCCGTGATGGCGGAGATGGGCAAGGCGATGATGGGCACGGGCGAGGCCGAGGGCGACAATCGCGCCCTCGACGCCGCCCAGAAGGCGATCTCCAACCCGCTGCTCGACGATGTCTCGATGAAGGGTGCCCGCGGCGTTCTCATCAACATCACCGGCGGCCCGGACATGACCTTGTTCGAAGTCGACGAAGCGGCCAACCGCATCCGCGACGAGGTCGACCCCGAAGCCAACATCATCTTCGGTTCGACCTTCGACGAGACGCTCACCGGCCGTATGCGCGTGTCCGTGGTGGCCACCGGCATCGATGCCGCGGCCATGGCGGAAACGCGGCCGACGGTGGTCAGCCTCGCCGCCAACCGCCCCCTGCCGCGCCCGGTGCCCAAGGCCGCCGCGCGTCCGGAGCCGAACGTTGCGGTGGCGCGCGCCGAAGGTTCGGCCGCGCTGAAGATGGAGCCGCAGCCGGTCGCGGTGCCGGTTGCCCAGGCGGCGCCGATCGCATCGCAGGGCGGCATGCCGATGGCCGCTGGCGTAGCAATGCCGGCCGCAGCCCCGGCGATGCCGGCGGCGGAGCCGGTGGCCCCGGCCGCCGCGGCGCCGATGCCGGCACCGGTCGCGGAAGCCCCGGCCGAGCCGGCGTTCATCGCGCCGCGTCCGGTCGAGGCGCCGATGACCGCCCGCAGCGAGCCGGTCATCCACCAGGAAGCCCCGCGGCCCGCCCGCCGCGGTCCCAGCCTGTTCGAGCGCGTGACCGGCACGGGCCGGGCGCGTCCGGCCGCCACCACCGCTAGACCGACCGCCCCGGCGGCACCTGCCGCCCCGGCCCAGGCCCCTGCTGCGGCCCAACCGCGGCTCGGCGGGCTCGATCCAGCCGATCGCGTGGCGGGCC